>DXSD01000028.1 GCA_019410665.1 Fusobacterium sp. | reverse complement strand
GATAAATATAGACCTTTTTTCAGAACTGAAGTTGGGAAAAATTTATTTAAAAACTTTTTTCTCTAATATTAAGTTAAATTATTAAAAAAGGAAAAATTCTCTCTACTTTTAGAGTAAATTTTTCCTTTTTTATTGCTAATTATTTTTTATCCTTCTAAATATCTAATTCTATATACTCACTTCTGATCTCAAAATTTTCTAAACTTTTACCATTTCTAATAACTCTCTCAATCACAGCTTGAGTATAGTTATTTAACTGCTCTTCATCATATTTTCCCGTTTTATAATCAACTATATAGATGATTCCCTTATCTTTCTCAGTTGGTAATTTTATCATAAGTCTATCTAATCTATAGTTTTTATTCTCTCCATCTACTTTTAAATATACAGGATACTCTCTATATACAAAATCCCAATCTATCTTAAAAATATCACTAGATTTTTCATATATATGCTCTATATTTTTAGAAGAAAATATATCTCTCATCTCCTCTTCTCCAATAACAGTAGCATACTTAGCATAAGTAAGTTTTTTAGCTAATTCTATATCATCAGCTTTCCACTTTAAAAGATTTTCTAAAAAATAGTGTACCACTATACCTCTCAATCTTTTTTTCTCCAATTGGAAAGAGTAGGTGTATAACTTTTCTAATCCTTCCTGTTGATTTTCTAAAACATCCTCTTTATAACTAGGCATAGGTGTAGAAAGATTTAATTCATACTCAACTCCACCTTTCTCTTGCTTCTCTAATCCAGTTTCTAATATTATCTCTCCATTACCACTACTTTTTAGTAAAGTAGAAAAATTAGATTTCTCTATATCTTCCACACTCTCTACTACAAGAAAAAGATTATTTTTAGGACGTGTTAGAGCTACATAAAGATTATTTATCTCCTCATGCTCTCTTTTTATCTCTCTCTCTTTTAAATAGTTTATTCCTTTTACACTTTCTAATATCTTATTAAATTTATTATCAGTTATTAGGTAAGATTCAACATTGGAGTAATTCCTATCCATTTCTAAGTAAAACTCCATACCTCTATCCCCTCTATTTCTTTGTTTAGTTGGGATAAAATAAAGTACAGTATCAAACTCCAAGCCTTTAGATTTATGAATTGTCATAAGAGATATGCTATTATTATTTCCAAGAGTTAACTTTTTAAATTTCTCCTTTTTATCATTTTCTTTATAATCAATTAAGAAATCGCTAAAATATTTATACTCTTTTAAAAGCTTATAAAAACCAAAGATATTCAATGTTTCCTCAGGTTTTTGAAATCTATTTCCTATCCCTACCCTCAGTATCATTTCATAAGTTAAAAACTCTGTCTCTCCATTATATCTTCTATAATTTGCATAAATATCCCTTAAAGCTGTAAAAATATCCTCTTCTATCTCTAAATTTTCCTCTTGTAAATAAAGATAACTCTCTATTTCCTCTCTGCTTTCTATTATTTTTTTTAATTTTAAAGCTGATATATTCACTAAATCTGAACGTAAAAAATCCAACAAAGCTAAAAAATCTCTTTTAACCAACCAATTTATAAGAGAGTATAAGGCAAATATTCCATTACTCTCTACAATCTTAGTATCAGACTCTAAAGTATAAGGTATTCCCCTCTCTCCTAAAACAAAGGCTATTCTCTCTAAAGTTTTTTTAGTTCTCGCTAGAATTCCTATTCCAGAGTAATTATTTGAAAATTTCTTTTCTATCTCCTCTACTAAAGTTTCTACTATATCCTTTTCCTCTTCTTTTATTAAAAGTTTTACAAAGCCTTTTTCCTCTTTCTCCCTATATCCAACTTTATTAAATTTCCAATCATAGTGTAAGGGGTATAGATCTAAACTTTCTCTTCCAATATTTTCAAAAATCTCATTGGTATATTTAACTATATTCTCTTTACTTCTAAAACAAGTGTCTAACTCCTCAACCTCTCCTAATATTATTTTATCTAGATTTTCAAATAGTCTCTTCTCTCCTCCTCTCCAACCATAGATACTTTGCTTCTCATCACCTACACAGATAATATTCTCACTTTTATCCAATATATTTTTTAGTATTCTCCATTGAAGGATACTAGTATCTTGAAATTCATCTATAAAAATGCTTTTTAACTTTCCATCAATTATTTCAAAAAACTCATCTGTTACTCCATTTTCATCAATAAATCCCAATTCCGTTTCTTGAAGGTATTTAAATGTATAACTACTTATATCTGTATGGGTAAATCTTTTCTCTCTAAATTTTATCTCATCATAGATAGTGTATATTTTCTCAATTGTTTTTAATAGCTTCTCTTCATATGGAACTACCAAGTTATTATACATCTCTCTTCCAAGATTATCTCTAAACTCTTCATATAGATAATTTAAATCTTCTATTTGAGAGTCAATATCTCCCTTTTTAGATCTTACCTTTACTCCATTCCAAATATTTCCCTCTAAAAAAACTGGATAATTCTCTTTTAAATATCCCTCTCTATCCTTTGAGATAAAATAATTTTGACAACCCTTTTTTATTAACTCTTGAAATGGTTTCCCCTTTATCTGTGCTACCTCTTGTAAAACCTCTTCCATTTTATCTAGATAACTTTTAGACTCTTTATACTCTAATAGTTCCTTTTTTTCAAAACTATCTCCTATAAGAATTGATTTCCATCTTTGAGAAATTATACTTCCAATTAGCTCTACATAAATATCCATATTTTTCTCACTATTATCCTCTAAAAAACTTTTAAAAGTATTAAAGTCCTCTCTATTTTCAAAAAGTTTTTCAAAGGTTTTTATCAGTATTTTTTTATTTTCCTCTTCATCAATTATCTCATAAGAATAGATTTTTAAATAGGGAGCTATTGCCTTTTTAAAAATATTATTAGTAAAGGAATCAATTGTATAGATTTTCAATTTATCCTTATTTTCAACAATGTTTTTATAGAGTTTTTTCACTTTAGGAACTTCTAATATAAAAGAATCTCCATATATTTTTTGAAGATTTTTTTCAATCTCTTCTCTCTTTTCTTCATCTGTACATATACCTCTTAAAAACTCTAATATTCTCTCTTTAATCTCTCCAGTAGCTTTTTTAGTAAAAGTCATTACCAATATATCTTTAAAATCTATTCCTTGTACAAGAGATGCTATATATTCAAGAGATAATCTATAAGTTTTTCCTGTTCCTGCACTAGCCTTTAATATCAACCTTTTTCCCATAATTATCTCCCTCTTCCACAAACACTATAATATTCACAAGTTACACATGGAGCTTTCTTTTCACTTCTCATATACTCAGCAGATTCTATAAAGTTTTTTATATTCTCTTCCAGTTTTTCCCTTGTTAAGATTACCTTATCCTCTCTTTCTAACTTACCTTTCCAAGCATTAAAAACCAATTTTTTCCCCTGCCCAGCTTCTCCATAAAGAATTATTGTATAATAATCTAGCTGTCCATCTGTTTTACTTCCCGTTTTATAATCTATAATCTCATTTCCAAGATCACTCTCTATAACTAAATCTGCTCTTCCCTTTAAATACACATCTATATCTCCAGAGTAAAAAGGTGTATTCTCATAGGAACTTTTCTCACTTTGAAATCTTTTGATAGCTATTCCTTCATAGTTATTTTTTAACTCCTTAAAAAACTTAACAATATTTTTAGAAATCACTGGAATCATTATAGAGTCACAATAGTTATCCATATGTATAGGGATTTTTGCTCTTTCTTTTTGAAAAGCTCTTTTCATTCTCTCCTCTATCTCTTTATACTCCACTTCAAAAATTCCCTCTTGTAGCACTCTTTTCCAAATAGAGTTTACATACTCTTCTAAAATTTTATGAACTATTATTCCCAATATTCTACTATTTATATCTTTATCCTCATATTTTACTATGTGAGTTAATCCTAACATATTTGAAAAATAAAATTTAAGTGGGCACTCTACTAAATTTTCATAATCATAAGCCCCTAGTTGTAATTTTTCATCTAAAAAATCCTCAGCTTCTTTTATAAAACACTCATCTTCACTAGCTTCATATCCCAATTTTACTCCCAATAGAGAGTTTTTTAACATACTTAGGGTATTTTCACTTTTGATAGGACTCTCTTCTAAAGTGATAAAATATTTTAAAATTATCTCCTCTAAAAATGGAGATAATTCTATTCCCTTTTCCTCATCTTTTCTAGTAAAGATTATACAATCTTTTCCACTAAATACTCCTTGAAAAAATCTATATCTCTCTATCTCTCTTTTCTCTTCTCTGGTTGTTACTCCTAGATCTTTTCTCTGCTTTTCAGTTAAAATCAGATTATCATTTAAATTTTTAGGAAGATGCTCTCCAGTAATGTCTAAGAATAAATTTACATCTTTTATCTCTTCACTATATCTAACAAAATCTAATCCTTTAATCAAAGCTATCTCTTGTGCATATTTAATATTACTTTTTATTGCTAGATCTTTCATATATTGAATAAGTAACTTATATAGAGATACTCCCAATTTATTTCCAAAATACTCATTAAAGCTAGAGTGGATCTTCATAACTTCATTACTTTTAATAATTCCAAATATCTCAAAAAACTTATCAAATATATCTTTATTATCTAGATTGTCTTCTAAAAATTTTTCTAACTTTATCTGCTCCTTAAAATAAAGATATAATTCATCTGTATTACTTATTTTTGTTATATTTTCTAAATCAAATATTATCTCATTTAATTTTTCTAAAAGTTCTAAAGGAAGATTTTTTAAAAACCAATCATCTTCTAATATCTTTCTTGAAATATATTTATACCCCTCAATAGAACAGTTATTTAAAGCTACAAATTCACTTTCATTAATGTTATAGTACTCTTTGAAAGTTTTATCTTCAAAAGCAGATAATATTTTAGAAAATTGATAAGTTTTTCCCAATCTCTCCTCTTCACTTGAAAGTATATCTAACTGTATATTTAAAAACTTATAAAGTTTAGTATCATTCATAGTAAAAGTTTGAGAGGGGGCAAAATAACTAGGCAATATCTTGGAGAAACTATTTTTTTCAGGTACTGGAGAGTATATCTCACACCTTCTATCTTTTTTTAGATAGATTAAAGTCAAGATCTCTTCTAATTCATCTTTAAAAGAGTACACCTTTATATCTTTTATCTTTCTTGGAATTTCAACTTTTTTCAATTTAAAATTCTCTTGATCAAAATCTCCTTCCCTCATTTGTAAAAATATTTCTATTTCTTTCGCCACACCTAATTTTTTTATAATATCTACATAGATCTTAGGAAATTCAACTATATCTATAAAAACAATTTTAGAAAAACTCTTTATCCAAATATCACTATAATTTTCTTCACACTCTAACCAATCACTAGGTATATAATTATTCTCTTCACAAAGCTTATTAAAACTATCTTTTATTTTAATAAAATATCCTAAATATTTCTCCTGCCATTGTGGATACTCACTTATCTCATCTACTTTGTTTAAAGTTAACTCTCTATAATAAGCAAAAAAATTGTTAGCTATATCTATCACATCATAATAAGTAGATATCCCCAATTCATTCTTTACATCTTCTGGTAAACACTTGAAAAAGGCTAAGATTCTCTTAGCCTCTTTTAATACTACCTTATCACTATAAAAAATTCTCTCCTTTAACTCTTCTAAAGTAATTAACGTTGGTCCCTCTTCAAATAAATTTTCAAATACTTTCTTAGAAAATATATCTTTCATTCTATTATCAGAAAAAACATAGAGGGTCTCTCTATGTTTTTTCTGCTCTTCTAAATAAACTCCTGTAAATTTTACTCCATAATCTATATATTTAAACTCTATACTCATATCTCTCCTCTAAACACTTACATAACTCCATTTTCCTTTTTTAAATACTTTATAACAAGCTATACTTCTAAAAGCTAAATCTATAGTCATAACTATCCAAGCTCCAGAAAGTCCTGTATTCATCTTGTAAAGGAAAAAATATGTAAGAGGTATTCTTATAACATACATCCCCACTGTTGTAATCCATAATACTGCCTTTGTATCTCCAGCTCCTCTTAAACATCCACTCAATACCATTGAAACAGCTTGGAATGGTTGACAGATAGAAACAAGTCTTAAAGCTACACTAGCCATCTCCTTTATCTCTGGATCATCTGTAAACATATATATTATAGTTCCTGGCATAATAAAGAATATTAACCCAAAAAGTGACATCATAAATATGGCTAAATAAGTAGTTGCCATAGCATCTCTATGAGCTTTTTTAGCTGACCCTTTTCCCAATTGTTGCCCCACAAGGGCTGTTCCTGCCACAGCAAATCCAAATCCCATATTATATGAAAAAGATTCTGCTGTAAGTGCTATTTTATGGGAAGTATAGGCTAAAGTTCCCAAAGATATTACCATCATTTCAAATATCAACATTCCAACTCTAAATACTCCCTGTTCCACAGCTGCTGGTATTCCTACTTTTAAAAGTCTCCATGACATCTTACTATCAAAAACTTTTAATGCTTTAAATGGAATAGATATCCAAAACCTTTTAGTCATAAATGTTGTATATATAAATATAAAAGTTATCATTCCTCGAGAAATTGTTGTAGCTATTCCAGCTCCCATAACTCCCCAACCAAAAACAAAAATAAAGAGATAGTTAAATAAAATATTTGAAAAGATACTTAAAATATTAGCTATCATCGGCATATTAGCCTTTGAAATAGATCTATAAGCAGCAAAGAATACAACATTAAAACATAAAAATGGCATCCCCAAAAGTACTGTTGAGTAATAAGCACTTGTCATCTCTAAGTTCATATCATCTGCTCTTCCTACTAATTCCAAAGTTTTATCTTTAAATATAAAGAGTAGAATCGTTATTCCCAAAGATAACGGAAGGGATAAGATTAAGCTTTGAGCTAGAGCATTTTTTCCCTCTTTTTTATCATTAGAACCATAGGCACGACTCACTAGAGCTGTAGTTCCAATACTTATAGCAAAGAATATAGGAAGTATAGCATTGACAGGGGCATTCCCCACTCCTACTGAACTAATAGCCTCAGCTCCCAATCTTCCAACCATTAACATATCAAAAAACCCTAACAAAGTTTGAGCAAAAAGATCAGCTATCGCAGGCAAAGCTATTGTCATTATTGCTCCTAATAATTTTCTATTTTTCCTCCACTCCCTCTTAAAATCCATATCAACTCATCTCCCATAGTTAATTATTCTCTATTATTCTCTAAAATATTTTTTCTCGTTACTAAAAGTTGATCTATTTTAAATCTGTCTACATCTACAACTTCAAAGGTATAATTTTCAAAGTCCACAACTGCAGCCTTTTTAGGAATACTTTTCAACATATACATCATAAATCCTGCAATAGTTTCATAGGTATCCTCTTCAGGAAATCTCTCAATATCATACAATACCTTCTTTACATCTTCTATTGGGGTAGCTCCATCTATAAGCCAAGATCCCTCCCCTCTTGCTATTATCTGTTCATCTAGACTTTGATATACAATATCCCCCATAAGAGTATTTACCACATCGTTTAAGGTTACAAGTCCTACAACTAGTCCATACTCATTTAAAATTATAGCAAAATCTTCTCTAGCCTCATTAAATCTATCTAAAGCCTCTGAGAGAGTCAGTGTATTAGGAATCACCAATAGATTTTTATTATATATATCCTTTATATTTTTTAAACCATTTATCTCTCCATTTAACATTCTAGGGAGAATATCTTTAGAACTTACATAACCTAATATCGAATCAATATCATTTTCACATACTAAAAATTTAGAGTGAGGATTTGTAGAGATCTTATTTCTTATACTCTCTTCTGATTCATTAGTAGTTAAATAAACTATACTATCTCTAGTTGTCATAATAGAGGATACCCATCTTGATTCTAATTCAAATATATTTTCTATTAAAGAGTGCTCTTTTTTCTGTACTACTCCAGCTTCTGCTCCAGCATCTACCATAGCAAATATATCATCATAAGTTATCCTCTCTTCTCTTTCCATTGGAATACCGAAAATTCTAAAAATCATATTAGCTATTCCATTAAAAATTAAAATTAAAGGCTTTACTAATTTTATAAGTAAAGACATAGCTCCAACTACTGTTGTAGAAATCTTTTCAGGAGCAACCATAGCTATTCTTCTAGGAACTAAATCAGCAAACTCTATAAAAAATCCTGTAATTAAAGCAAAAGAAAATAACCCTCCAATAAAAGATGCCTTTGTAGCTAAACTAGGAATATTAGCCTCTATAAAAGTTTTTATATATGGAGCAGCTATATCATCTCCTACTATACCAGCTAAAATTGATACTGCATTGGTTCCTATTTGCACAGCTGTAAAAAAATTTCCTGATACCTCTTGTATCTCCATAACCTTTTTAGCGTTTTTATTTCCTTCATCAGCCATCATCTGTAATTTTAATCTTCTTGCTGAAGCAAGAGAGATTTCACTAATTGAAAGAAAAGCACACATCAACATTAAAACTATTATGAAAAAAATTCTCATACCTATACTCATATATATCTCTCCTTTTTGTTTATCTAAGTACTTAAACCAACCTCTAATTTAAAGGAGTGATGTTACTGTTATAATAAATTTAATATATATACTCATAATTTTTACCTCTTTAGTCTATTAAATTTTTATTTTTTATGTTACAATATTTCTTGTTACAATATAATTATAACATATTTCAAAAAAACTTGCATTGAATTTAAGGAGGTTTAATGTCATATTTAGAAATTTTAGGAATGATAGGACTTGGTCTTGGTTGTGGTTTAAGCAAACTTGGAATACCTGCTGCTCTGATCTTTTCTCCTATCTTAGCTAGTGTATATGGTGGTAAAGCTTCAGCTGGTATTATTATTATTCCAGTTATAGTTTCTGACCTAATTGTTATGTATATCTATAGAAAAAATGTAGATAAAAAGGTCCTATTTAAAATACTTCCACTTACAGTTTTGGGAATTCTTGTAGCTGTTATTTTTGGAAATAATATCTCTGATGCTCTTTTCAAAAAAAGTATGGGAATAATAATTTTAATAATAGGAGTTCTTACTCTACTAAAAAATTTCAGAATTGATTTTTCAAAGTTAAGTTTTCTCTTTGGTTTTTTAGGTGGTATTGCCGCTTTTATTGGAAATGTTTCTGGGCCTATGATGAGTATCTACCTTTTAAACATTAAAATGGATAGAGATAAATTTTATGGTACTAGAACTTGGTTTTATTTTATAGTTAACCTTATTAAATGTGCCCTCTATGTAATTGTTTTGAATAATATCAATGTCAATACTTTTAAACTAACCAGTGTTGCAATTCCCTTTGTTTTTGTAGGGGTTTTTGCTGGAAAATACTTTGTTGAAAAACTGAATCAAGATATGTTTGAAAAATTTATAGTTATAGTAAGTTTAATAAGTGGACTTAAACTAATACTTTTTTAATAGGAGAGTTTTATGTTAGAAAAAAGGGAAAATCAGATATCTGCTATAATATACATTTTATTTATGGGATTTGGATATCCTCTAATTCGCTATATAAGTACAATTTTTTCAACTGTCAATACCAATGCATTGATGTTTCTATCTGGAGGAACTCTTTTTGCTTTAGTTTCATTCTTTAAATTTAGAGGTGAGCTTTTAAAACTAAAAGATAATCTTTGGATACTTCCTAGACTTTTACTTTTAGCTTGTCTTACAGCTGGAAACATGTATTGTTTTGTAGGAGGACTCAGTAAAACTTCAGCTCTTGCTGGAAGTATTTTTGGAATTTTAAGTATGCCCTTTTCTGTTATAATGGCTTCTATATTTTATTTAGATGAAAGAGAAAAAGTAAAGGAGCTACACTTTATTTTAGGTGGAATAGTTGCTCTAATAGGTTCTTTTATTTTCGTTTTAAATGGTGCTAATAAAAGCTCATCAAGTTCTGATTTTTTAATGGGAGTTATTTTTCTTGCTGGAACAGTTATAATTCAAGCAATACAAAGTCTTGTTGTAAAAGGAACTGCTAAACATGTACACTCTATGGTTATTAGTAGTTGTTCATCTCTAATTACAAGTATTTTATTTTTCTCTATTTCAATTGGAACAGGTAAAATAGGCGAAATTTTAAATGCTTCAGGAAATAAAGTAGGAATAGTTTTACTTACTGGTATGTATTCTATATTTGTAGGTATGGTTATGACTTTCTTTATTATTCAAAAACAGGGTGTTGTAGTTTTAAATATTTTAAAATTAACAATTCCACCTACTACTGCTATAATAGGTTACTTTTTTTTAAAAGAGAATATCTCTTTAATTCAAGGATTAGGAGCTCTTTTAGTTCTTTTAGGTTGCATCCTTGCCCTTAGAAGAAAAAATTAAAACTTTGATTATTTTAAAATTTATGTTATAATATTTGAGAATTTTTTTTAGGAGGAGAAACTTAATGTCAAAAATACCAAATTGCCCAAAATGTAATTCTGAATATGTATATGAAGATGGAAATTTATTAATCTGTCCTGAGTGTGCTCATGAATGGACTTTAGAAAATGAAGCTGATGAAGAAGAGGTAAAAGTAGTTAGAGATGCTAATGGAAATATATTACAAGATGGAGATAGCGTAACTGTTATAAAAGATTTAAAAGTTAAAGGAAGCTCTCTTGTTGTTAAAATAGGTACAAAGGTTAAAAATATTCGTCTTGTAGATGGAGACCATGATATTGATTGTAAAATCGATGGTATTGGAGCTATGAAATTAAAATCTGAATTTGTTAAAAAAATCTAAATTAAAGAGGCAGTTGCAAATTCTTAAATTGCAACTGCCCCTTTTTTATCCTATAGCTTCCTCTATTTCATAAGAATATTTAGGCATTTTTTCTCCTAATCTTCTAGCTCCAGTTTCAGTAATTAAGAAATCTCCCTCATATCTCATTCCACCAAAAGAAAGATATTTTTCTATCTCATCATAGTTTAAAAACTCTCTAAACTTATCAGCCTCTTTCCATCTTTTAATCAATTCAGGAATAAAATAGATTCCAGGTTCAATAGTAAGTACATACCCTGGTTTTAAAACTCTAGCAAGTCTTAAAGATTTCAATCCAAATTGCATATCTCTAGGAAAATCTTCATATCCTACATTATTCTCTCCTAAAGCTTCCATATCATGTACATCTAATCCCAACATATGTCCTAATCCATGTGGGAAAAATAGTGCATGAGCTCCAGCTTTTACAGCTTCTTCTACATCTCCTTTCATAAGTCCTCTAGCCTTCATACCTCTAGCTAAAACTTTACAAACTTCAAGATGTACTTCCTTGTATGTTATACCTGGTTTTACAAGCTCTTCTGCTCTTTCAAACATCTCTATTAAAAGAGAGTAAATATCTTTTTGTATATCTGAAAATTTTCCAGATACTGGAAAGGAAGTTGTCATATCTCCACAATATCCCATTTCATTTCTAGCTCCTGCATCTAATACTACTAAATCTCCCTCTTCTAAAGTATTTCCATGATAGTGATTATGTAAAGTTTCTCCATGCTTAGAAAAAATTGTATGGAATGATGTTGAAGCATGGTATTTAGTTGCAATAGCTTCAAGAGCTGATACAACTTCATACTCTTTCATTCCTGGTTTTACAACTCTCATAGCTTCAAGATGCATCTCTCTAGTTATATTTACTGCTTTTTCTATCTCTTCAATCTCCTCTTGAGATTTTGTATTTCTCTGCTCAACAACAGCTTTAATTAATCTCTTTGATACAACTCTCTCAAAATTAAATGGATCTAGTTTAAAAAATTTACTAAGTTGCATTACAGTTTCGGCTCTATACTGAGGTAAAAATAGTAACTCTCTTTTCTCCTCTAAAAACCTATTAGAAAACTCTTCAAACTCACTCATCTCTAGAAAATTTTCTACCCCTGCATCTTTAGCAAACTCTTTTAAAAGCTTTTGCTCTCCCATCCATACAATATCATCAATTGTAAAATCAGTTCCAAAGATATACTCTTCTCCTTTATCAATATCAAGTACAGCAATAAGATTAGGAATATTCATACCAAAATAATAAAGAAATGTGGAATCTTGTTCAAATTTATAGTCATTTCCCCTATAGTTTCTTGGTGATTCTTGATTTCCTGGAAATATAACTACTCCACTTTTTAATGTAGCTTTTAATACTTCTCTTCTTTTAACATATATATCACTATTAAACATTTTTCCCTCCCAAGTAAAAATTTTATAATTTATAATATAATTATTATACCAAAAAAAGGGAGAAAAGGAAAATAATTTTCAAAATCATTTTCCTATTTCTTAAACATAAAGTATACAGCACCAATTAAACAAAGAAAAGCATAAATATAATTTAATTTAAATTCCTGTTTTAAATATAAAACAGAAAATCCAGAGAAAACCACAAGAGTAATAACTTCTTGAATAATCTTAAGTTGTGCTACTGTAAAAAATTGTGCTCCTATTCTGTTAGCAGGTATAGAAAAACAATACTCAAAAAAAGCTATTCCCCAGCTTGAAATTATTGCAAACCATAGAGCTGAGCTAGTATTTTTTAGATGTCCATACCAAGCAAATGACATAAAAATATTAGAGATAAAAAGTAAGGCAATTGGTAAAAATTTCATAGAATAACTCCTCCTAAAATAAATTATATTAACCTTCTAATTCTATAATATTTAATAAAAAATATCAATATATTATTTTATTTTTTATTAATTAGAAATAATATAAAAAATATGCTAAAATATCAAGAGAATGTATTTTTTATAGAGGTGAGAAAAATGTTTATTAATGATTATCACATTCATAGTGAATTTTCTGGAGATTCTAGTCAAGATATGAAAGAGATTTTTGAAAAAGCAATCTCTCTTGGATTGGAAGAGGTGGCTATCACTGATCATTTAGAATATGATATAGAGGGAATGACAGATAATTGGATTTTAGATATAGATAGCTATGTTAAAAAAGTTTTAAAGTTTAAAGATGAGTATAAAAATAAACTAGATATTAAACTTGGGGTAGAAGTTGGAATACAACCACACACAAGAGAACATCTTGAAAGTGTAGTATCTAAATATCCCTTTGATTTTGTAATTGCTTCAACTCATGCTATAAATAGATATGATTTAGCTTGGGGAGAATTACAAAAAACTAGAAATAAGGAGCAGCTACAACAATTTTACTTTGAAACTGTATTAGATAATGTAAAAAAATACGAAAAATTCTCTGTTTATGGACATATGGATTTTATCACTAGATATGGTGGAGAAAACTATAGAGGGCTTGAATATGAAAAAAATAAAGAGTTAATTGACGAAATACTTAAAACACTCATAAATAAAGGAAAAGGAATTGAAATAAATACTTCTGGGTATAGATATAAAGAAAATAGATTTTATCCTTGCACTGATGTTGTAAAAAGATACTTTGAACTTGGTGGTGAGATTATTACTATAGGTTCTGACTCACATATTAAAGATCATCTAACTATGGATTTTGATATTGTCTATGATTTTCTTAAAAGTATTGGAGTAAAGTATATTTGCTCTTTTGAAAAAATGAATCCTGTATTTAAAAAATTGAAATAAAGTTGATATTAATTGTCAAATATGCTACAATTATCTTAATACAATAATTGAAAGGAGATCGTATATGAAAAAATCATTAATAATATTAACATTAGCAGGAGCATTATTAGGTGGATGTACAGCTTTAGAAAAAACATCGAATACAGAAAAAGTTGATACTTTAAAAGTGGAAAAAGTTATAGATATGAAAGCTATTGAAGGAGTAGAATATACTTTAGAAAACTCTGATGTTACAATTGTATTTGATAATAATAAAGTTTATGGATTTTCTGGTGTTAATAGATATTTTGGTATGGCTCAAGTAGAAGGGGATAATTTAAAAATAACTAATGTTGCTTCTACTATGATGGCAGGACCACAAAGTAAAATGGAAGCAGAAACTGAGTACTTAAAAACTTTAAGTGGTGTTGAAAAAATATCTGTAGAAAAAAATACAATAATTTTAAGTGGAAATAATAAAGTTCTAAAATTTGTAAAATAGTGTACTAATAAAAAAAGAAAACAAAGAATTATTTCATATTATACAATTCTTTAAGTTTTCTTTTTTTTATTTTTACTTTTCTATTTAAATTTAGTATCTAACTCTCTCTCTTCTGAATTTTCACCTGGATTAAGAGTAAAATGTGATTTCATATTTTTTATAAAAGTCCCCATCTCGTCAGCACTTCCAACTATTCTATTGAAAATAGCTAAATACTCAGTAATAATAGGATTATCTACATCATATGGATATCTCATCAGATGATCTATCTCACTCCAAGCTTCTTCAAAAACAGTTCTAACTTGGATCTCCACAAGAATCTCATCTTTTTTAGTTACAGGAATTCCTATTAAATAATGAACAGAACGGTATCCATGATCTCTTACTATAATCTCACAATTCATTTCAGAAATACTCTCCTGTAGTTGAACTACATTGTAGTCTCCACGCCTAATGTTGATCTGAGGAGTCTCTCTTATCTCCCATAATCCCATTATCTCATGGTGTATATCCTTCCAATCATCTTTAAAAAGATGTAAAACTCTTATTCCAATCAGATCTGTAACAATCTCTTTGTATGTATCTACAGAAATTCCTCTATCTACATATTTTCTCCCTTTTCTAATAATCTTTTCAATAAGATGCTTAGGTTTTTTTACTCTTCTTCTTACAGAGTGAACACTAGGAACATCTATTAATTTAGAAACAATATACTCTGCTTCTTTTTCTAATTGTGGTACTAATCTAACATAATTATCATATATTTTAACTAACTCTTCCCAAATCAATCCAGTAGATTGAAAATAATCCTCATCTATTGAAAACTCTTTAAAAAACTCCTCTTTATCAAGTATATTTAACACAACCGTCTCCTTAAACAAAAACTATTTTTTTATCTCAACTAATTGAATCTCAACCAATTTTCGATAACCTACAACAAAACCATTATAAGAATTTATCTCTCTTTCACTAATTTCATCTTTAACTTTGATTATCTCTCTTAAATTGTAACCAATTCCTCTAAAATCTAATTGATGATCCTTTATAAAAACTATCTTATCCCCAGAAACAATAGAACAATCATTTTTTATTCTATAATTAATCCAGCTATTTAAGATATTTTTTCCAGATAGATAACTATCTAAAAGATATATAGAATAAAAACTCATCTCAGTTTCAGAAAGAGGTTTATTTTTTGAAACTTTAATAGTTTTTTCTATATTTTCATATTTTTCTATAATATCACTTATCATACCAAATTTATGTAATTGTATGGGATTATCAAAAACTATTCTTCCATATAAATCTTTAACATTGAAAGAAATCTCTGCTCCTGAAAATATCTTTTTAAATATTTCCACAACTGAGGCAAGTCTAGAATTTTTTATCTTACTAAAAATTTCATACTTAAAATAATCTCCATCTCTAACAATAGTATCATTAACAAGTTTTATACTTAAAGCTATTTTAAACTCTCTTGTTTTAAACTCAATCAATTTAAATTTATTAAAACTTATTATTCTCATAGCAGTATTTAATAAAATTGCATCTCCAATATGTACAGTTGAACTACTTAGTCCTATCTGCTCTACTTCTTTTTCGTGATTTGAGATATTGCTCTCTTTAATAGGGAAATTTCTAAGCTTCATAGAAGTATAGTGAATCTCAATACCAGATTCCACTCCCTTTTCCTCTAATAAAGTCACAGTTTTACTAGAGTCCTCTTTTTCCTCTTCAACAATATCATCAGAACTAATCTTCACTAGAGAAATATCTTCTGAAATAGTATCTGGCATCAAAGAATAATCTAGTTTTAAAAGAGAAGAAGTTCCCTTTTCAGTATTTTCAGTGGTAGTATGATTGGGATTAACTTCCTCTGATACTACCACACGAACTTTTTTTCAGGAAGTGACCGTGTATCCTTTAAAGTAAGCTCTCTAAAATATTCTAAGAAATCTTTTGTACTAGAGGTAATTAATTTTATATTGTACTTACCAATCAATTCTGCAGATCTATTACTGATTATAGAAGTTTGAGTAACCATATATATAGGTTTTATATCACTTAAGGGTTCAAGTATAAAACTTAGCATATTTAACATGTCAGAGTCTTCTAAATCAACTCCTAAAAATATGGTAGGTCTTCTTTTAAACTCCTCCCTTACTTTCGTAAAAAATTCATGATAAAACTCCAAACTCTTCAATTTTCTTATATCTTGGCTAGATATGAATACCGTAGAAATTGAAGTAATATCTCCAAGTAGTTTATAATAGAGAATTGAATTTTCTTTTCTCTCTTTACATTCAATTGGAGTTACTTTTGTAATAAAATCTCCAAAATGATTTTCAACAATTGTATCAAAATTATTTGTAAAGATAACTTCAAATAATTTTGAGTTTATAATATCACTATATATGTCAACATTTACATTGTATCTATATTCAAAATTTTCTCTAATCTGCTTAATAAGGTTCTTCTTAGTATCAACAACAGCATCTAAGTATGCTTGAACTATATCTGAAAAAGAGTTCATATCTTTTATATATCTTTTAGCAGATTGTTTAAGTTCTGATAAGATAGCCTCTGAAATATCTATTTTTGAAGGATATCCTGATAACTTATTTAAAAAATCTCCAGTAAAAAGATTAAACTTCTGTTCTTTTTCAAATTTTTCAAAAAAGTTTTTCATTGTTCTCACCTGCCTCGAAATTAAAATAGTTCACTATTAGTATAACTTAAAATCAATAAATAAACAACAAAAAAATTAAAAAAAAGAGATTTTTTTTACAAAAAATGTTACAATTATTTCAAGAGGTGATGTGATGAATAATTTATTATCTTTTTTGAATGATTATGTGATTTTTATGAATATTACTTTTCTGATTATAATTATTTTATTAGAGAGAAAAAATCCTTTATTTACTCTGTTTTGGATAACATTATTAGTTTTAGCTCCCTATTTTGGATTTATTGGTTATCTATTTTTTGGACTTAGTTTTAGAAAAAAAAGAGTGGTTAATGAGTACTATAAATGGAAATTTTTATATAGCAAAAAAGTAATGGGCTTCTCACATTATAAAGAGTTAGTAAAGTGGGAGCAATTGATCTCCTATGTTGAAATATCTTCTAAAAATAGATTAATCTCTTTAAATACAAGTAAAATTTTCATAGATGGAGAAAATTTCTTTTCTGCTTTAAAAAACGATTTAAAAAATGCTAAAAAATCTATTTCAATGGAATACTATATTTTTAGAGATGATAATTTAGGAAGAGAGATAGCAAATATCCTTTTAGAAAAAGTTAAAGAGGGAGTAGAAATAAAAATAATCGTAGATGGAGCAGGTGGATATGGGAAAAAAATGTTAAAAGAGCTTCAAAAATTTGGTATAGAAACAGGTGTCTTTTTCCCTTCACATTTTCCATTATTTAAAATTGCTAATTTAAGAGCTAACTACCGTGATCATAGAAAACTTTGTATAATAGATAGTAAATATGGTTATATAAGTGGGTTTAATATAGGAGATGAGTATCTAGGAAAGGGAAAACTGGGGTATTGGCGTGATACAGGACTAAGAATTTTCGGCGAAGCTTGTATTGAATTAGAAAAAGAATTTTTCTTTTCATGGGGAATTGTAAAAAAGAAAAAAATTGAATTTAAGAAAGAATATGAGTATAATGCTGAGGTTTTAAAAGAATTGATTGAAGTTAAAGGTAAACATAGTGGTCATATGCAAGTAGTTAGTAGTGGCCCTAATTATCAATTTAGAACAATTAGAGATAATGCTTTAAAATTAATTATGAAAGCTCAAAAATATATTTATATACAAACACCATATTTTGTTCCAGATGATACCATATTAGATGCTCTTAAAATTGCTGCTCTTTCTGGGGTTAATATAAAAATTATGATCCCTGATAAACCTGATCATTTTTTTATTTACTGGGTAAATCAATATTTTTGTGGGGAGTTACTTGATTTGGGAGTAGAGATTTACAAGTATAAGAAAGGATTTTTACACAGTAAATTTATTGTTGTAGATGATGAAGTAGTTACAGTAGGAACTGCTAATTTTGACTATAGAAGTTTCTACCAAAACTTTGAAATAAATGTAAATATCTATGAAAAAGATGTGGCCAAAACATTTAGAGATATATTTCATAATGATCAAAAATTTAGTCATAAATTATTGAGGAGCGAATATTCAAAAAGAGGATATTATATAAAATTAAAAGAATCTATCTGTAGATTATTAGCTCCTATCATGTAAATGAGGTGGGATAAAATGGTAGAGTTTCAAAAGCTTTCAGATTTTTTCTTTCCCTTTGTGGAAAGTGATTTTAAATATGCAGGGGATTTTTATTATGATTTACATATTCATACTACTGCCTCAGATAGTTTTATAAAACCTGAGTTTTTAAAAAATTTTGTTGAAAATAAAAGATATTTGATTTCAGTTACTGACCACAATGAGATTAGAGGTGCTATAAAACTTAATGAGTTAGGAATAAATAATGTCCCTGGAATAGAGTTAGGATGTGAAGATGGTTTTGAGCTTTTAGTTTACTTTAAATCTATGGATGCTTTAGAGGAGTTTTATAAAAAAGAGGTAGAACCTTATAGAAATCTTAAAAGAATGGCTAAAACTCATAGAGGAATCTATGAGTATTTAGAAGCTTTAAAAGAATGGGAGTGTCATAAATCAATTCCTCATATATGTGGCATTGTACAAAAAAATTTTATAAATAATAAACCTTATATTTATGATTTAATTAAAAAAGTGGATTCATTAGAAACTCATAATCACTCTCTTCCAATGGTAAGAAATTTAATGGCTGGAGAGCTTCGAGAAAAATATAAACTATCTGCTACTTTTGGAAGTGATGCACATATATTAAGAGATGCTATATCCTATTATAAATACTCTAATTTAGATTTAAGTAATAGAGAAAAAATTGTAGATTATATTTATAAAATAGGCAGTATTAGTGGAATTGGACAAAAACATCTATTCTATTTGATAAAAAGTTTGACTTAGTAAAAAAACTCTTTTCAAATTTTAAATTTTATTGTATAATAGATTGGAAGTGATCCCGTAGCTCAATTGGATAGAGCAATTCCCTCCTAAGGAATAGGCTGTGTGTTCAATCCACATCGGGATCGCCACTTTATTTTAGGAGTTGGAACTGTTGAGATATATTTTTATACTTTCTATAGTTATATTTTTATCTTCATGTACATCATACAATACACCTGAAAAAATAGATAGGGGATATATAAAATTATCTAATGACTTAGACAAACTAATGGATGATGTTATTGAAGAGAAACGAAGGGCAAATTTAGAAAAAGAGTTTTATAAATTTACTGAAAAAGTAGAAGAATATAAAAAAGAGAATCAAGATGAAAATAATGAATATTTAGATATGTATATAAAAAATTCAAAAATTAAGATACAATATTTGAAAGATTTAAGAGATTAGTGATTAATCTCTTATTTTTTTATTCCTTACAATAGAAAATTATCAATCAAAAAGTTTTTTTTAAGAACATTTCCATCTATAAAAGAAAATTAAAATACTATAATAATATAATTGTGAAAAATTATTGACAAAATTAGAAAAATAATTTATTATTACTTGTATAAGAAACAATTGAATAAAAAAAATCGGATGAAGATATAGGGAGAGAGCTTTTAAGCCGCCGACGAAGTAAATCTTTCAGGTAGTTCTATTGAGAACTGTGGACCTATATTGGACGAGCCTCTGGAGAGACTCTATGAGCACCGAAGGAGCAAAACCAAGCAATTGGACTAAACTCTCAGGTAAAAGGACAGAGGAATTATGCAACATATACATTTTTTATTTTGTGTATAATTCTTTTTTTGATTTCCAGAAGGTAGTATCTACCTTCTTTTTTTATTCAATTTAAGGAAATAGGAGGAATTACAATGCAACAACTAGTTACAACAATTAACGGATTTTTATGGGGGAACTTTCTTATCGTTCTTTTAATGGGAACAGGAGTCTACTTCACTTTCAAATTGAATTTTATTCAAGTTAGAAAGTTTAAAGAGGGAATAAAGAGAGTTACAGGTTCTATGGATTTAAATGGAAAAGAAGCTGATCACAATGGAATGTCTTCTTTCCAAGCTCTTGCAACAGCAGTAGCAGCTCAAGTGGGAACAGGTAATTTAGCTGGAGCAGCAACAGCTATTATTTCAGGAGGTCCAGGAGCTATATTTTGGATGTGGGTTAGTGCCTTTTTTGGTATGGCAACTGTATATGTTGAGGCAATTTTAGGACAAGTTTTTAAGCAAAGAGTAAATGGGCAAATTACTGGTGGTCCATCTTACTACATAGAAATAGCTTTAAAAAATAAGTATCTTTCAAAGGCTTTGGCTATCTTCTTTTCAATTGCTTGTATAAGTGCTTTAGGGCTTATGGGAAACGCTGTACAAGCCAATTCAATCTCTGTAGCTTTCAATAATGCCTTTGGTATCTCTTCTCTAGTTGTAGGGATAATTATAGCTATCTTAGCTGGTTTTGTTTTCTTTGGTGGAATAAAAAGAATAGCCGCAGTAACAGAAAAAATTGTTCCTGTAATGGCTGGACTATATATAATTGCTTGTATTGCCATAATAGTAATACATTATAAAGAGATAATTCCAGCAATAGTTTCAATTTTCTATTCAGCTTTCAATCCTGAAGCTGCTTTAGGTGGGGCTATGGGTATAAGTGTAAAACAAGCTATAAGATATGGAGTTGCTAGAGGATTATTTTCTAATGAAGCTGGAATGGGATCTACTCCCCATGCTCATGCTATTGCTAAAGTAAGCCATCCTGGTGAACAAGGAATTGTAGCAGTAGTTACTGTGTTCATTGATACATTTGTTGTACTTACAGGAACAGCTTTAGTAATTCTTACTTCTGGTGTTAAAGAGGGAGCTGGAATTATTCTTACTCAAAATGCTTTTACTAAATCATTGGGAGCATATGGAGATATATTTATAGCAATCTGTCTTTTCTTCTTTGCTTTTTCTACTATCATTGGTTGGTACTTCTTTGGAGAAGCAAATATAAGATATCTATTCAAAAGTAATTTCTCAGTTAATGTTTATAGAATTATTGTTATGATTATGATTGTTATAGGATCTATGCTTAAAGTTGAATTGGTTTGGGAATTAGCAGACATGTTCAATGGAATGATGGTGTTACCTAACTTAATAGCTTTACTAGCTCTAGGAAAATACGCTAGAAATGCTATGAAAGAGTATGATACTATTAATTAAAATCGAGTAGTTACTCAAGTAGTAATCAACTCAAGAAAAGGGGCTATTGTAAATTCTTAAATTGAAATCAAAAAATAAAAATATTTAATAATA
>DXSD01000027.1 GCA_019410665.1 Fusobacterium sp. | reverse complement strand
TATCCATATAGCAAATCTCTTTAGTTAACCATCTCTTTTTTAAAATTTTATACATTATCTAACCCCCATATGAGAAGAGAGCAATTCTATTGAACTGCTCTCTGATATTTTTAATAATTTCCTTGCATAATCATTGTATCTGCAACTTTTTTAAATCCAGCAATATTTGCTCCAGCAGCAAGAGATACTCCATACTCTTCGCTCATCTCTTTAGCTTGCTTATAGATGTTTTTCATTATATCTTTAAGTTTATTGTCAACTTCCTCTTCACTCCATTGATATCTCATACTATTTTGTGACATCTCTAAAGCTGATACAGCAACTCCACCAGCATTAGCTGCTTTAGCTGCTCCAAATTTTACACCACTCTTTTCAAATAATTCTATTGCTTCATTTGAACATGGCATATTTGCCCCTTCACAAACAATTTTTACTCCATTTTCTACAAGTAATTTTGCATCTTCTAAAACAATCTCATTTTGGATAGCACAAGGTGCAGCTATATCTACTTTTACTCCCCAAGGTTTTTGTCCAGGGAAATACTCTAAATCAAATTTCTTAGCAAAGTCCTCTAAAGTTACATCCTTATTAGCTCTTAAAACTAACATATAATCTATCTGTTCCTTAGTTAGTCCATCCTTTGCATATACATATCCTTTTGAACCAGAAATAGTTACTACTTTAGCACCTAACTCTGTCATTTTTTCTGCAGTTCCCCATGCTACGTTTCCATAACCAGATACAGCTACAGTTTTTCCTTCAAAAGTTTCTCCCATATCTTTTAGTATCTCTTGAGTGAAGTAAGTTACTCCATACCCTGTTGCTTCAGGTCTTATCTTACTTCCACCATAGTTTAAATGTTTTCCAGTAAGAACTCCATTTTCAAAAGCTCCCTTTAATCTTCTATAATGTCCAAATAGATATCCTATCTCTTTTCCACTTACTCCTATATCTCCAGCTGGAACGTCTTTATCTGGTCCTATATGACGATAAAGTTCATTCATAAAACTTTCACAGAATCTTTTTATCTCTCTATCAGATTTATCAGTAGAGTTAAAGTCACTTCCTCCTTTTCCTCCACCAATAGGTAATCCAGTTAATGAATTTTTGAAAGTTTGTTCAAATGCTAAGAACTTCATAGCTCCTAAAGTAACAGTAGGATGGAATCTAAGTCCTCCTTTATATGGTCCTATTACACCATTAAATTCTACTCTATACCCTCTATTTACTTGAATATTTCCATTGTCATCTTCCCAAGGAACTTTAAACATTATTATTCTCTCAGGTTCTACCATTCTTTCTAGTATATTAGCTTCTATATATTGAGGATTTTTTTCTATAAAAGGAGTAAGACTAGTTAAAACTTCTTCAACAGCTTGAATAAATTCCTTCTCTCCTTGGTTTTGTCTTTTTACCTTTTCAATGACATTTTCTACATATTGTTTTGCCGATAAGCTCATGTTTTTGCCTCCTTAGTAAATTTATTTAGGTTAAATATCTATTTTTCCTTCTAATAATTTTATTGCGTTTCCTCCTACTAAAACTTCTAATTTTTTATTTTCAAAAATGATTTTACAAAATATCTCACTATCTCTATTTAAACTTTTGCCCTGTTTAACCCTTAAAATTCTATTTTCCTTTAGTAATTCAAGGGTATATAAATAATAAGATAATGCTCCATTAGAAGTTCCAGTAGCTGCCTCTTCAGGTATATCAACCACTGGAGCCAAGTTTCTAGCTTCTACTCCATCTTCTGTCAATGTAAATACATGGAAAGAAATTATATCATTCTCTTTGGAAAATTTAGAAATCTCGTCCATTTTAGGAGTTAATGATGATAATATATCCTTAGTTTTTACAGGTATCATCAAATCCCATACTCCGGTATAAGCCTTTACTATCTCTATACTATCATCTATATCTTTTTCCTCTATTCCAAGTAAATTAGCTATGATTTCTGATGAAAAACTTGTGCCTCCATCTATTTGAGGTGAAGCTTGATACATCATAATATTTTTTACTTTCCCACTTTCCATCTCAATTATTATTGGAAGTGTTCCCAAATTAGTTTTTACAAAAATCTTATTTATTCCATTTTCTAATTCAAGCTTTTTGTTTTCAATTAAAGCTGTAACATATGCTATTGTAGCATGTCCACACAGATTAATTTCTTCCTTTGGAGTAAAAAATCTTACCTGTATTATATCACTACTTTTAAAGAAAATAAAGACAGTTTCTGGAAATCCTAATTCTTTTGCTAAATTTTGCATCTGAATATCTGATAATCCATCAGCATCAAATACTACTCCAGCCGGATTTCCTTTAAATTTTTCCAATGTAAATGCATCATAGATAAATATCTTTCTTTCCATAA
The DNA here is from genome assembly GCA_019410665.1 of Fusobacterium sp. Taxonomy (GTDB): domain Bacteria; phylum Fusobacteriota; class Fusobacteriia; order Fusobacteriales; family Fusobacteriaceae; genus Fusobacterium_A. The sequence goes on along the minus strand of DXSD01000027.1, from coordinate 19,320 downwards.
AATTTCTACCTCTCTAACTCATTATCATTTAAACGACTTTTTTGTGGAGGAACCCATAACTTTAATAAAAATGCTGCTAAAATACTACCAATAAACATTAAACCTAAAACACTCAAGAAAGTTGTTGTCTTTCCTGTACTTACTAAAACAGGTCCAAATAGCAAAATATAATATTCAACAAAATCTATTGGAGAAGTTACTGCTACATCTTCTAATGTTTGAGATTTTCCTTCAGGATCAACTATTCTTAAAAGAGTTAATCCTATTGCATATACTCCTGTACAATATCCATAAACAAATATACATCTTTCAAACCAAGTTTGTTTATTTAAACGTGGTCCTATAAAATACATTGATATTAATAAAGTAATAAGAGCTAAAGTTGATAAAACTATAATAGGTACAGCAAACTTCATTACTATTTCTAATTTGATTCCTGCTACTCCAAAGAAAACAAGAAAATCAGTTGCTGTTCCTCCAATTCTTTGAATAGAACGTTTATCTACATATTTTCCTAGTCCACTATATTTAAAAAATTGAATAAAAACTATTGAAAGTAAAAAAGACCATAAATATGTTGGCATTGTTGATAAAACTACTCTCACATACCCTATTGTTGCAAATGCTAATCCTCCTGGTATTATAATCATTAAAAAACTCCAAGCTAATGGATCTAAGGCAATTGGGCTAACTGTTTCTCTTCCAAAAGGTTGATTTGAATTATCACTCATAAAACCTGTTTTAAAATCTTCTGGTAATTCATCAAATCTATCTACATATTGAGTATATCTCTTATTTGTTGCACTTTTTATTAAAATTATTCCACCAATTAACCCTACTAATATTCCAATTGTTGCAAAAGTCATTCCAACATCAGTAGCTGCTGTCCAACCAGTCATTTCAGTTATAGCAGAACCAAAAGCTGCATTTGTTCCATGACCTCCAACAAATCCCCCACCTACTAAAATTGTAAATCCTTCTGGAAGTTTCATTATAAATTTATTTATAAAAAATATTCCAACTAATATTGGCACACAGTAAATAGATATAGAAGTTATAGAACGATATACATATAATCCTAAAATTCTTTTTAATCTCTCTCCTTTTGCTTCTTTCAGGTCTCCTAAAGCAGCTCCATTATTTTTAACACATGAAAAACTACCATATGCAATTGAAGAAAAAACAACAACCATTAAAACAGAAGTATAATTTCCCATTTGACTAGAAAAATTTAGTACTCCAACACCATAAGGTCCTACCGCTAATCCTAAAAAACCTGCTACCAAACTAGATGGTATATATAAATTTTGTAAAATTCTTAATTTACTTCTTAATAAATGTCCTATAAATATTAAAATTCCTGCTTTCATTAAGTCCAAAAATAATATTTCTAAATTAAATTCCATCTTTTACCCCCTCTATTTTTTAAAAAAGTGGATAAATTCTAGGTTTATCCACTTTTATTAAACTCCCTTATTTTGCTCTACATGTTGTTGGTTTTGATGATGTTGTAGTTGCTTTAGGTACTATTTCATAAGTTCCTTCCTCTAATCCTAAAATTTCCTCTGGAGTTACCCATTCTCTACCTTGAATTGCAGAAGTTTCCTCATGAGTTAATATTCCCTTATACGAAGTCATACTTCTTCTCAAGTAACCATTTAATCTACAAGCTTCTTTTATTCCATTTTGAACTATTGATTTAAAATGATCTATTACACTTGCAGCATAAGCAACAGAAGTTGTTTTAGAGGCTGCTCCTGGAATATTATCAACACCATAATGAACAATTCCATCAACTACAAAAGTAGGGTGTTCATGTGTTGTATGACGATAAGTTTCTATTGCTCCCCCCACATCTGCACTTACGTCAACTATAACTGAACCTTTCTTCATTAATGATAACATATCTCTTGTTATTAAGTGATCTTTTCTATGTTTAGGCCATTTTACACAGTTTACTATTAAATCTAAATTAGGCATCAATGTTTTTATGTTACTTGAACTTGAAATCATAGTACTAATTCCAGGATATTTCTCAATTAAATCTCTTAAAATTTTAACATTTATATCCATAACAGTTATATTAGCTCCAAGTCCATAAGCTAATTGTAAAGCACCACTTCCAGCAAGTCCTGCTCCTATAATTAAAACATTTGCTGCTGGAGCTCCTCCGGCTCCACAAATTAATTGTCCTGAACCTCCATTTGTTCTTAATAAATGTTCTGCTCCTTTTAATAATCCTAGTTTACCTGCTATTTCACAATTTGGTGACCCATATCTATGTGTATCTTCAGCTGTGAAAGCTATTACCTTAGATTTTAGTAATACATCTACTTCCTCTCTTGAAGCTGCTGGATGTAAGCATGTAAATATTATTTGTCCCTCTCTTAAAAGATCATATTCACATTCTTCTAGTTCTTTTACTTTAGTTACTAAATCACAATTAGCATATATTTCTTGCATATTTTCTGCAATTTTAGCTCCTACTTTCTCATATTCACTATCTTCAAAACTAGCTCCTGCTCCAGCATCTTTTTCTACCCAAACTTCTGCTCCTAAAGCTATTAGCTCCGCTGCTTCATTCGGTGTCATTATTGTTCTAAACTCTCCATCTTTAATATCTTTTAATAAACCTACTCTCATTTTAAAGCCCCCTTTTAATTCTATTTAATTCTTATGCCTTATATATAGCAATTATTATGCCAATTATTTTCTCGGTGCTTTATTGAATAAAAATAGAATTATACGTATTATTTTTAGCCTTAAAATTTTATTTTAGTATGTTATATTAATATTACTGTGTTAAAATATATCAAAAAAATTTTTAAAATAAATTTTTATTTATTCTATCGCTCATTTTTGAGCTTTTTTATGCTATTTTTTGAGCTTTTTCTATAAATTATATAAACTTACTTTTCGTTGCAGTGTTTGTCTTGGAACTTTTAACATAATTGCAGCTTTACTTATATTATGTTCACACTCCTCTAAAACCTTTTTAATTACTTGTTTTTCATAGTTATCAACCATATTTTTTAATCCCTCACTATAATTAAAAACTTCTTCTTTTTCATTGTGGTGAAATTTTTTTAAAGTTGCCCATTTATTTTCTAAATGAGAAAATTCTAAATTTATACACTCTTCTGGAACCATATTCATTGCATAGGCTATTATATGTTCCAATTCTCTTATATTACCAGGCCAATCATACTCACTTAAAATATCAAATATATCACAAGAAATAGTTTTTACATTTTTTTCTAATAATTCATTGTACTTAGCAACAAAAAATTTTATTAAAACTGGGATATCATCTTTTCTATCTTTCAATGGAGGAATATTTATATTTAATACACTTAATCTATAATATAAATCTGCTCTTAACTCTTTTTCTTCAATCGCTTTTAATGGATTTTTATTAAGTGCCACTACTAACCTTACATCAATATCTATACTTTCTTTTGATCCTATTCTTCTTATTTTATTTTCTTGAATTGCTCTAAGTAATTTTGATTGTAAATTTATGGGCATGAGATTAATCTCATCTAAAAATATAGTACCTCCGTTTGCAACTTCTAATAAACCTGGAGCATCAACTGCCCCAGTAAAAGCTCCTTTTACAGTTCCAAAAAATATACTTTCCAACAAACTTTCTGGTATAGCTGCACAATTTTGAGCTATAAATATATTATTTTGTCTTTTACTTTCATTATGTATAGCTTGTGCAAAAAGTTCTTTTCCAGTTCCTGTCTCTCCATAAATCATAACTGGTAATTTAGAATTAGCAATTTTTTTTACTAATTCCTTAAGTTTTTTCATCTCATTATTATCTGTAATAATATTATCTAATCTATATTTAGCTCCATTATTGTTTAACTGTAAATCTTTTAATTGTATCTGCTTTAACTTTCCTATCTCTTTTTCTATATTTTCATAATCTTTTTTTTCTTCTTTTCTCTCTTCTCTAGAAAGATCGACTCCTCCAACAACTTTATCTCCTATTTTAATAGGAATTGAAAGAGAAGAAATCTGAATTGTTTGTTGTCCTTTAGGTTTTAATTTTTGATTTTTTACATATATAGGTGCTTCTAATTCCATAGCTTTATATAAACTACTTTTACTTTTATTTAAATTTTCATATATTTCATAAAAATTCTTTCCAACTATTTCATACTCTGAAGTATTTTTATTTAATTTATTGTTAAATTTAACACTAAATAAAATTTCTCCATCAATATTTATTATGGTTATTCCATCAATATATCCTTTATCTCCAAATAAATTTTTTATAACTTCCAATAACTTCACCTACTTTTCATTTATTGTGATAAATCTACCCATGTATCCCCATATAATAAGCTATATTGGCATTTTTATCCTTTCTTCCTCTTATCTTATTAGTAGGGCAACTCATAATTGCAGTAACTCCTGGTCCATGTCCAGCTTTTATACAATCACTATGAACAATTACCCCAATAGTTACAGATCCCTTTAAGTAATCCCTTCCATAACAGTTATTACAATCTTGAAGTAAAACTATATCTCCAAATCTAAGCTCATTTATTCCATATTTCTCATTAGCTTCCTTATCTCCAGTCATAATATCATAATCTCCAGAAAAAGCTGTTGAGCTTCCCACTCCTGATCCCATTAAAAATGGTGGAATCTCTGTTACAACAGGAACTTCTAAAACTCCATCTTCTGCAACTTTTATATCCATCTTCTCTAATAGATCTGGATCTATATTCATGCAAGTTACATCTTCAAATCCCTCTATTTGAAGTCCTTGTCCATAAGCTTTTACTAAAATTTTATCATCTAAAGTTAATTTTTCTAAAGTTTCCTCATCAAAATAGACAAGAGTATGCTCTATTCCTCCATGTCCTCCTGTTACAAATCCCTCTGCTCCCTTAGCATCTCCAGAAACAACTTTGGCTTTATTTCCAATACAAGCAAGTAACATAAGAGCATTATTCTCTTGAGTATTCTCATTTCTTATACTCACTCCAGGCTCAACATGATCTCCAACCCACTTCATGCAAGAATCCCCTACTTTTACATTATAAGAGATTCCTCCTGTTGCTGGTAAAATCATAGGTTTTCCATCTCTACTTATTCTATATGGTGAAGCAACTATAGGACTGTGGACTTTTCCTCCTACAGATTGCATAACTAAATTTTCCCTATTTGTCTTAATCATCTCTACTCCTCCTTAAAGTGTTTCTTTTTTATATATTAATATATTTTTTTCTTCTAGTAAAGAACAAATTCAGAGTTAAGATTATTAATATTTGACATTTATCACAAATTAAGGTAATATTTTATATATATTATTATAAGATATTTATTAGGAGGACCTTATGAAGTGTATTATTACTGTTGTAGGAACAGATAAAGTTGGAATCATTGCTAAAGTTTGTAGTTATCTTGCTGAGGTAAATATCAATATTCTTGATATATCTCAAACTATTGTAAGTGGATATTTTAACATGCTAATGATAGTAGATGCTGATAAAGCAAATAAATCTCTAGAAAGTTTTACAGCTGATTTAGAAAACATTGGAAATGAACTAGGGGTAAAGGTTACAGTTCAACACGAAGATATTTTCAACTGTATGCACCGTATATAATTAAGGAGGAAATATAATGATTTCTAGAGTAGAGATTCAAGAAACAAATAGAATGATTGCAGAGTCTAATTTAGACGTTCGTACTATAACTATGGGGATAAGTCTAATAGATTGTGCTGATCCTGATGTAGAAAAATTTAATGAAAATATATATAAGAAAATAACTACTTATGCTAAAGATCTAGTAAAAGTAGGAGATGAAATTGCTAAACAATTTGGAATCCCTGTTGTTAATAAAAGAATTTCTGTAACTCCTATTGCAATTGCTGCTGCTGGATGTAAAACTGATTCATATGTAAGTATAGCTAAGACTCTAGATAGAGCAGCTAGAGATTGTGGAGTAAACTTTATTGGAGGATTCTCAGCTCTTGTTCACAAAGGATGTACTCCCTCTGATAAAATACTTATAGATTCTATCCCTGAAGCTATGAAAGTAACTGAAAGAGTTTGTTCATCAGTAAATGTTGGAACTTCAAGAAACGGTATAAATATGGACGCTGTTAAGAGAATGGGAGAAATAATAGTAGAGACTGCCGAGCTAACTAAAGACATCGATTGCTTAGGATGTGCTAAACTTGTGGTTTTCTGTAATGCTGTTGAAGATAACCCATTTATGGCTGGAGCTTTCCATGGAGTTGGAGAAGCTGACTGTGTTATAAATGTTGGAGTAAGTGGACCTGGAGTTGTAAAAAGAGCTCTTGTTGAAGCTAAAGGAGCAGATTTTGAAACTCTTTGTGAAGTTGTTAAAAAGACTGCTTTTAAAATCACTAGAGCTGGTCAAATTGTTGCTCAAGAAGCTGCTAGAAGACTTAATGTTCCTTTTGGTATCATAGATTTATCTCTTGCACCTACACCTGCTGTGGGGGATAGTATAGCAGAGATTTTCCAAGAGATGGGATTAGAGCATGCTGGAGCTCCTGGAACTACTGCTGCTCTTGCTATTTTAAATGACAATGTTAAAAAAGGTGGAGTAATGGCATCATCTTATGTTGGAGGACTAAGTGGAGCTTTCATTCCTGTAAGTGAAGACCACGCTATGATAGAGGCAGCAAAAATTGGTGCTCTTACTTTAGAAAAATTAGAAGCTATGACTTGTGTGTGTTCTGTTGGACTTGATATGATTGCTATCCCTGGAGATACATCTGCTTATACTATCTCTGGTATAATTGCTGATGAATCTGCTATTGGAATGGTAAATAATAAAACTACTGCTGTAAGAATTATCCCTGTAATTGGAAAAGGTGTTGGAGAGATGGTAGAATTTGGTGGACTACTTGGATATGCTCCTATTATGGCTGTTAACAAATTCAAATGTGATGACTTTATAAAAAGAGGAGGAAGAATTCCTGCTCCTATCCATAGCTTTAAAAACTAATTAAAAAAAAGGGGAGAGGTTTATGCCATTTATAAAGGTATCTGGGATTTCTCAAGAGAAACTTTGTGAAATTGGAGAAAAACTTATTGATATAGTTAATCATGATATTGATGTTCCTAGAGAGAGAATAAAACTTTTCTATGTACCTATGGTAGAGATTAGAAATGGACAGGAAGTAGAGGATAAAACTGTCAATATTGAGGTAGACTGGTTACCTCGTCCACAAGAGTTGTGTAATAAGTTAGCTAATCTCTATAAGGAACTCTTTAACTCATTGGGATACTCTAAAGTTAGAATTTATATATCTGAACTTACTAAAGAGAGAAATTATGATTATAAATAAGATTTAAAAGATTAGAGAGAGTTTTACTATAAGTAAAATTTCTCTCTCTTTTCATATTTAGAAAAATTAATAATAAAATTCACTCTCTTTTAAAACTATGTTATAATTTAAGAAGAAAATATTTATAAGGAAGGATAGAGATGAAATTATCAAATGATTTGGGAAAGGACTCTGTATTAAGCTTAGTTTTTAAATTAGCTATTCCAGCTATGCTATCACAATTAGTAAACTTACTTTACAGTATAATTGACAGAATGTATATTGGAAATATTCCAGAAATAGGAGGAGTAGCTTTAGCAGGTGTTGGTGTATGTGGACCTATTGTAACCTTCTTAGCTTCCTTTGGAACTTTAATTGGACTTGGAGGTTCAATTAATATGTCTATTCAAATGGGAGCAAAGGAGAATGAAAAAGCTAAACAGATACTCTCTAACAGTTTTTTAGCTCTTTCAGTTGTAAGTATAGCCCTCACTATAATTTTTCTTTTAATAAAAGATAAATTACTACTTCTTTTTGGAGCTAGTGATGTAACTTTTCAATATGCTAATACTTATTTAACTATTTATACTTTAGGTAGTTTTTTTGCCATAATGGCTATAGGGTTAAACTTTTTTATTACCTGTCAGGGATTTTCAGCAGTAGGAATGTTAACAGTAATTATTGGAGCAATAACTAATATTATTTTAGATACAGTTTTTATTTTTGGATTTAATATGGGAGTAGCTGGAGCAGCATGGGCAACAGTAATAGCTCAATTTTGCTCATTTCTATTTGCTTTTCTCTTTTTAAAAAGTGAAAGAATAAAAATTCCAATAACCTATGGAAATTACTCTTTTAAATTGATAAAAAAAATTGTTACCTTTGGTTTTTCACCATTTTTTATCTTAGCAACTGACAGTTTAATCTTAATTGTTCTTAACTCTATGTTGCAAAAATATGGTGGAGCAACAGAAGGGGATCTACTAATCTCTGCAGCTACAATTGTACAAAGTTATCTACTTTTAATCACAGGACCTCTTATAGGGTTAACTAATGGAACTCAACCATTAATTAGTTTTAACTATGGAGCAAGAAAAATTAAAAGGGTTAGATTAGCAGAAAAATATACTTTAATCTTTGCCCTTTGTTTAACAACTTCAATGTTTTTTCTAACATACTTTTTAGCTCCTATATTTATAAGATTTTTTACATCAGAGAAAAATCTTACTGATGTCTCTCTTTGGGGAATAAAAGCCAGTGTGTTAGCTGTAATTCCGCTCTCTTTCCAATACTGTTTCGTAGATTGTTTTACAGCGGTAAGTAGAGTTAAAACAGCTTTTTCTCTATCAATTTTTAGAAAATTCATATATATGGTAAGCACTTATCTACTTCCTACATTTTTAGCAGCTAGATATGCTTTCTATGCACAACCTATTGCTGATACTATTGGTTCAATCACTAGCTGTGTCGCATTTTATTATATATTTAATAGACATTTAAAAAGAAGATTATTAAAATAAAGGAAAGTTAAAAAGTAATTAGTATAATATGATAGATATTACAATATCAGGGAGAAAGACATAATAAAAGGAGATGGTGTTATGTCAATAAAAGAAAAATATGATTTAACAGGAAAGGTTGCTATAATAACTGGGGCTGGAGATGGAATTGGTAAAGCTAGTGCTTTAAAATTAGCTGAGGCTGGAGCTAATGTTGTATGTAGTGACTTAAATAAAGAAAAAGCAAATCTAGTAGCTGAAGAAGCTAAAAAATTTGGTGTAAAAGCTATTGGGGTAAAGTGTAACGTTTTACAAGAGGAGGATTTAAATAATCTTGTAGATACTACTGTTAAAACTTTTGGAAAAGTAAATATCTTAGTTAATAATGCTGGAGGTGGAGGAGCTGGACGTGAATCTATTGAATCACTTACTTTAGACTACATTACTAGAACTTTCACTTTAAATCTTTTCAGTGGACTTATACTAACAAAACTTTGTGCCCCTCATATGAAAGCTGATGGGTATGGTTCGATTATAAATATCAGCTCTATGTCTGCTAATATGGTTAGTCACAATATGATTATCTATGGAAGTTCTAAAGCGGCAGTAAATCAAGCTACTAAATATGCTGCCTATGATTTAGGCCCAGAAATTAGAGTCAATGCTATTGGACCAGGAGCTATTAAAACTCGTGCTTTAGGAACTGTTCTAACTCCTGAAATTGAGAATAAAATGTTAGCTAAAACTCCTCTTAAAAGACTTGGAGATGTAGAGGATATCTCTATGGCTGTTCTTTATTTTGCTAGTCCAGCTTCTGCTTGGACAAGTGGACAGGTTATCTATGTCAATGGTGGAGGAACTCAAGAACTAGATTAGTACAATCATAAAATATGGCAATATAAAAGGAAAAAAGTTACTCATTACAGTAAATTTTTTCCTTTTCTTATTTTATCCTATTTTAATTTTAACTTAAAAGTTTATAATAAAATCTTAGTAAACTTTATTATATAATTTCTCAATATCCTCTAAAGTTACATCTTTTGGATTTCCACCTGTACATACATCTGCTAAAGCATCTTTTGCTAATTTAGGTAGTCCCTCTTCTGGAATATTAATCTCTCTCAATGTTTGTGGAATTCCTACATCTACAGCTAACTTTCTTACTGCATCTACTGCTGCTTGTGCTGCTTCTTCTTTACTCATTCCTGTAGTATCTACTCCCATTGCTCTTGCTATATCTCCATATTTATCCACACATGCTGACATGTTGAATTCCATTACTGTTGGTAGTAATAGTGCATTTGCTACTCCATGTGGTATATCATATACTGCTCCTAATGGGTGTGCCATTGAGTGTACTATTCCTAGTCCTACGTTTGAGAATCCCATTCCTGCTACATATTGAGCTATACTCATTCCGTCCATATCTTCTAAGTTTTTATCTGCTACTGCTCCTCTTAGATGTTTTGCTATTAATTCAATAGCTTTTATCTCAAACATATCAGATATTACATGAGCTCCTTTAGTTATATATCCTTCTATTGCATGTGTTAATGCATCCATTCCTGTTGCTGCTATTGTTTTATTTGGCATTGTTAACATTAATTCTGCATCAACTATTGCTACTAATGGAATATCTTTAGGGTCTACACAAACTATTTTTCTATTTTCATCTTCTAATGTTATTACATAGTTTATTGTTACCTCTGCTGCAGTTCCACAAGTTGTTGGTAATGCTATAATAGGTACACATTTAGTATGTGTAGGAGCAACTCCCTCTAATGATTTTATATCTTCAAATTCTGGGTTGTTTTTAGTTATAGCTATTGCTTTAGCTGTATCTATTACAGATCCTCCACCTACTGCTACTATAAAATCTGCTCCAGCTGCATTGAAAGCTGCTAATCCATCTTTACAGTTTTTTACAGTTGGGTTTTGTTTGATCTCAACAAACACATCATAAGGTACATTCGCATTCTCTAAAACTTTTTTAACTTTATCTAATACTCCACAGCTTTCAAGAACTTTATCACTTACAAGTAAAGCTTTCTTATATCCTCTTGCTTTTACCTCAACAGCTAAATTTTCTCTACTTCCAACTCCAAAATAACTAGTTTCATTTAATATGTATCTTGCCATTTTCGATCCCCCTCAAGTAATAATTTTTTCCCTAATTCTTAAATACCTCTTTTTTTCTAATTTGTCAAGTGAGAATTAAAAATTTTTCTTAAAACTTAACCTTTGGAGCCTCTCTAACTTCACTTTCTACCTTAAACAGTGGTTCTTCCTTAAAGTTAAACATCCCTGCAAAAATATTCCCAGGTATCATTTTTATAGACTGATTATATGCAGTTACAGTATCATTATAAAATTGACGAGCAAAGCCTATTTTATTCTCAATATCCTTTAATTGAGCTTGTAAATCAATAAAATTTGTATTAGCCTTTAAATCAGGATAACTTTCAGATACCATCATAAGTCTACTTAATACACTTCCTAACTCTCCACTAGCTTGAATCTTTTCATCTACAGTTCCTGCTGTTGTATAGTGTGTTCTAGCAGCTACCACCCTCTCTAATGTCTCTTTTTCATGAGTAGCATATCCTTTAACTACCTCTACCAAATTAGGAATTAGATCAAATCTTTTTTGAAGTTGTACATCTATCTGACTCCAAGCATTTTTTACTCTCTCATGTAATCTTACAAACTTATTTTGATATCCTATTCCCACTAAAACTAAAAGTACAACTATTCCCAAAACTACTAATAAAATAACCATTTTTTATCCTCCTCTACTGTTAAAAAGCTCCCCCTCCGCTACGGCCTCCACCGCCACCAGATGAGCCACCACTAAATCCTCCTCCTCTTCCTCTAGCTGATGAACGATTTGATTTAGCTACACTTTCCATAGCTCTTTGAGCTACAAAACTACTATTTCTCTCTATGCTTCTAAAAGCATTACTGTAGAGATACATATTCATTAAACTACTATTTCTATATCCTCTTCCACTTATAATTCTAGAACTTTCCTCTTTTTCAGACATAATCTTCTTATAGCCTTTTGCAACTTTTTCAGCTACACCTAAAGCTACTGCATATACAAAATAGTGCTCCCATAACTCTATTGAAGCAAGTTTTGCCTCTTCTAAATTACTATAGTCCACTAAAAACTTCCTAAAAGCTCCCCATCTAGAAATTGCTTTTTCCCTTTCTAAACTAGCTCTTTTCCTTGAAAAGGTATAGGGCATTAGAATAAAGCCTAATATAATAAGTATTATAAAGATCTCACTTTGGAAATATACTACCATCATTCCCCCACCTATAAAGTAAGCCATTCCAGTAATAACTCCTAAAGTAGTAGATAACTTATCTCTTTTATCCATCTTTAAATTTTTAGCTAACATATCTGAATAAACAATAGTTTTCCAAGTTTCATAATTTCTATTAAACTCTCTAGCTCCACCTCTCTCTTTTATAGAGGCCTCAACTTTTTCTAAAACTATTCTCTCTCCATCTCCTAGCTCTCTTATATACCAATTTAAAATAAACTTTTCCTCTTCACTTAACTCATTACTACTCTCTTGAAGTATTAAAGTAGTAGAGCCTTCTCCCTCTTCTAACTTTAAATGCCCTTTTCTAACTAAATCTAAGAGCATAGCAAAAAGTTCTCGCCCCTCTGGATACAATCTTCTAGAAACCAATGTACCAGCTATAGAAGGGGAATAATTGTCAGGTAGTTCTCTAAAATACTCTCCATACTCATTTTCCACCTTATATCTTTTACTATTTTTTATATAGATATACACTACTAAAAATAGCCACCATAAAATTCCTAAAACCAATACTACTTTCCCCAGAAAGAATCTAAATATAGCTATTCTTCTAGCTTCATTTGCCTCATCTGCCAGCTTTTTCTCCATCTCTAGTATCTTTTTCAAAGCTCTTTCATTTTTCATATAAAGAGGATTAAACTCTGTAAGTAACTCTTTAGGAAAAAGTAAATTTACCTCTAAAAACTCCCCAGATCTATAATCATCTAGTGTATATCTAACTGTTTTCCCATCTAATATCTCTATATTTCCTGTAAGTGGACCGTGTCCAAAGGCATATATATCTTTCTTAGCTACACTTTGAGGAAGATTTACCTCTACATCTATACGAGATATTGAACTACTCCAATCTGTTCCAACCATTTTTCTATTAAGTTGGGCTATATCTCTATATACAGTGACTCCCTTAGTAAGTCTATATCTAAAGATAAAATCTCTCTTCTCCTTATATCCTGGAGCATATAGTTTTATCTTATATACCCCATCATCATTTGTAACACTAAAACTTCCCTCAGTAGTTGAAGATGAGTTTATCCCTTTTTTAAACTCTCCATCAGCTTCATAAAATACTTGTAAATCTGCAATTTTTCCATAACCTAAGAAATCTATGTTATACAGAATTCCATTTATTTTTCCAATGTCATAGGTTACTCTCTCTTCAACTTCTAAACTTCCATCTCTTTGAATATTTGCCACAATATCTAAATTTTCTACCCTATATGAAGTTCCTCCAAAGGTTAAAGAAAACACTAGAGTAAAAAGAACAAAAAATCTTTTTAACATTCTCTCACCTCATTAAATATTGTATATTTTACTATATTTATCTTTTAAATACTCTATATAGTATTTTGGATTTAACTCCTCTCCTGTTATCTCTTTAACTATCTCAGGTGTCTCCTTTAATTTTCCATATTTATGAATTTTTTCCCCTAACCACTCTCTAATTTTAATCATATCTCCATTTTCTAAAATTTCATCTACATTAAGCTCTTTTCTCAGTGTATTATATATTTGAGCTGAATAAGCACTTCCTAAAGCATAAGATGGAAAATATCCTATAAGTCCAGCTGCCCAGTGTACATCTTGCATTACTCCCTCACTATCAGTTTCAGGAACAACTCCTAAATACTCTTTCATTTTCTCTTTCCATATCTCAGGTAAATTCTCCACAGTTATACTTCCATCTACTATTCCTTTCTCTATCTCATATCTTACCATAATATGTAAAGAGTAAGTTAATTCATCAGCTTCAACTCTAATAAGAGATGGCTCTACTAGATTTATCTCTCTATAAAAATCCTCTAACTCTATATCTTTTAAAAACGGATAACTCTCTTGAGCCTTTTTATAAATTCCTTCCCAGAATTTGATATTTCTACCTATAATATTCTCATAGAATCTTGATTGAGATTCATGTATTCCCATAGAACCACCACTACCTAAAGTAGTTCCCTGTAAATTATCTCCAATCTGCTGCTCATATATTCCATGTCCTGTTTCATGTATTGTACTAAATAGAGCTGACATAGGGTTGTCCTCAATATATTTAGTAGTAAGTCTCACATCATTTTTAGTAATGTTCATAGTAAATGGATGTTCACTCTCTGCTCCTACCCCTCTGTCAAAATCAAAGCCTAAATACTCTCCCATAAATCTATTAAAAGTTTTTTGTCTCTCTATATCAACCTTTTGAAAAAGTTTTTTCTCTGGATTTCCAACCTCTTTTATTCTTTTTAATAAAGGAACTATCTCAGATTTTAAAAGAGAGAAAAACTCATCTAATTTTTCACTTGTCATCCCCTTTTCATACTCTTGTAAAATCACATCATAGAGATTTTTCTCATCTTTTCTATGATAATTAGCAAACTTTATAGTGTATTCAAATATCTTTTTTAAATTCTCTTTAAATTTCTCATAATTATTTTCAGCTTTTGCCTCTTCCCATACCCCTTGAGTTCTAGCTACTAACTCTGAATAATCTTGATACTCCTGTGGTGGGATCTTCTTCATCTTTTCAATATCTTCTACTAATTCTGTTACCTCTTTTTTCTCTATCTCATTTAATTTATCAGAGTTTTCTTTTAAGTATTCAACACAATTTTCAAACTCCTTAGAAGTAGTTAATTCGTACTCTTTCATACTTAAATACCCTACTATCTCTGCTATATGTTCCTTTCCTTTTTTAGGAGTCATCGTTTCTAGATCCCATTGCAATATTGCCAATGCTCCCTCTAACATAGATTTTTCCTTTATCTTTTCTCTAAATAACTCTAAATTTTTCTCCATTTTCTCTCCTTTTTTCTATCTTTTATTTCTAAGTCTAAAATCTCTAGGATTTTCAGGATTTTTATCCTTCCATAATCCTAATCTCTCTTTTTTAGCTCTTTCATAAGCTTTTCTATACTCTTTTTCTTTTTTTGCATGGTACTCATAAAACCATACATTTCCACTTCTTAACATCTCTAGATTTATCTCTTTGCCTTTGTAATATACCTTTGCTATCTTTCTTTTATACTTATCTTCATAAAGAACCTTTAAATCTACTTTTTTTCCAAGAATTAAATCCTCTAGATGTTTTTTAGCTTCCTTTCCATATCTCTGCTTTAATTCTGGAGCATCTACTCCATACATTCTTACTCTTATCTTTTTTCCTGAAGATTTCATTAGAAAACTATCTCCATCTGAAACTTTGATAACATACCCATCTAAAGCAAAGGAAAAAATTGACAATATGCTCATTAATATCAGTACAAAAATTTTTTTCATCTCTTCACCTTTTAATCTTTCTTAATATTAACATCCATTTGTGGAAATGGAATCTCTATACTTACTTTATCCAAAGCTCCCTTTATTCCATTTAATGTTTCTTTATATACTGTCCAATAATCATCATTATTTACCCAACCTTTTAAAGCTATATTTATAGAGCTATCTCCATAGGAATCTACATGAGAGTAAACCTCAGGATTCTTTAAAACAAGGGGATTTTCTCTTAATAGCTCCTCTAAAACCTTTCTTGCTAACTGAATATCTGCATCATAAGAAACTCCTATTATAAATTTTAATCTTCTAGTTGGAGTTTTAGTGTAGTTTATTATTTTATTAGATACAATTATTCCGTTGGGAATAATTACCAAATCATTATCATGAGTCCTAATTGTAGTAGAAAATATATCTATATCATAGATATATCCTGCTTCATCATTGAGATTTACCTCATCTCCAACTTTATAGGTTTTAAATATTAAAATTATTATTCCTGCTGCTAAATTAGAAAGATTATCCTTTAAAGCAAGTCCTACACCTATTCCTAATGTTCCAAAAAATGCCAACAAGCTACTCTCTTTTACCCCTAAAATAAGTAAGCATAAAGTTATTAGAGAAGCATGTATCCCAACATTTAAAATTGAACGAATAAAACTTCTTAAAGATTGATCCACAATTTTATCTTCCATTTTTTTAGGTTTTAAAAATGGTGTTAATTTTTTTATAAACTTTGCAGCTACATAATAAAGTATCAAACATACAATAACTTTAGCTATAAAAAATATTAACTCTACAGTAAAATTTACAAATATATTCTTCTCTCCTAATCTTTTTATCACTTCTTTTAAAAAAGTGTCTGAATTTTCCATTTATCGCTACCTCCTATACCAGTAATAATACTATTATACCATATAACCCCATAAAAAAAAGGGATAGTTAGAAATTTATACCTTTTCTAATCTATCCTCTTTTATCTTATTATCTACTTTTTATATTTAATAATCTTCCTAAACTTTCACTTATATATTCTATATTTTCTTTACCATTAGCTATAGCCTTTTCTAGAGTTTCAACTCTTGGTAATATGGAGAATATTGCTGTAAATCCATAGTCATATAATATATTTATATCTTTCCCTACATTTCCAGCTAAAGCTATTACAGGAATATCATATTTTTGAGCTGTTTTAGCTACTCCATAAGGTGTTTTTCCAAATCTTGTCTGTCCATCTATACTTCCCTCTCCTGTTATAACAAAATCTGCTCCTTGGATTTTCTCTTCTAATTTACTATACTCTACAACTATGTCTACACCTTTTCTCAGTTCTGCTGATAAAAAAGCCATTAATCCTGCACCTAATCCTCCTGCAGCTCCAGCTCCAGGAACATTTTCTACATCTTTTCCTAAGTCTTTTCTTATAATCTCAGCATAGTGCTTTAAATTTCTATCTAATAGTTCTCTTTGCTCCTCATTAGCCCCTTTTTGCTTACCAAAGATATGTGAAGCTCCAGTTACTCCTGTAAGTGGATTTTGTACATCACAAGCTACTATAATTTTTGTAGTTTTTAGTCTACTATCTAAGTTAGAAATATCAATTTTTTCTAACTTTATTAACTCTCCGCCACCAAAACCAATCTCTTTACCCTCTTTATCTAAAAGTTTTCCTCCTAAAGCTTGTATCATTCCAGCTCCACCATCATTAGTAGCACTTCCTCCTATTCCTATTAGAATAGTTTCTACTCCCTTATCTAAAGCAGCCTTTATAAGCTCTCCAGTTCCATAAGTAGTAGTAATAGTAGCATCTCTTTTCTCTCTTGGAACCAACTCTAATCCACTAGCTGCTGCCATCTCTAATATAGCTGTCTTTCCATCTCCTAATATACCAAATCTAGCATCTATTCTTTCTCCTAATGGTCCAGTTACTTCAACAGTATAAAATTTTCCATCTGTAGCATCTACTAGAGATTGTGTTGTTCCCTCTCCCCCATCTGCCATGGGAACATGGATACACTCTAAGTTAGATATAACCTTTCTTAATCCCTTTTCTATTGCTTCACAAGCTTCCTTTGCTGTCATACTCTCTTTAAATGAATCTAGTGCTAATACTATTTTCATATTTATCACTCCATCTTGATTTATTTTCCTATATTCTAGCAAAATTCTCTTCTTTATTTAATAGTTTATAAACTGATTTTTTAATATTTTTATTATATATTTTTATTTTATAAACTAACAATCACAATAAGAAGGATAGTTTTATTATTACAAAATCTTTATATTTTCTAATATCATATCCAGTTTTTTCATAAAATTTATTTAATTTATACTGTAAAGTGTTAGTATGACAATACAATTCCTTTGAAATTTTATTTAATGAACCATTATATTTTTCATAAAGTAAAATAATTTTTAGATACTCTTCTCTTTCTTGTAAAGTTAAATTTCCTATAACTTTTTCTTTATATTCACTACTATCTTCTTCAGGTAAATTATTAATTAAAATTTCCAATAATAGATCTTCATAATAAACTTTTTTAGTCTCTATTTTTTCACTCCAACTCAATGCTTTTTTAGCTTCATTGTATGAAATTTTTATCTTATCTATATTCTCTTTTCTCTTCCCAATTCCTATTTTTATATCTAAATTTTCTAAACTCCCCTCTAATTTATCTAGAAATAATTCTACATCCTCTCTTTTACTTTTAGAAATAAATATTATAATTTTTTCATCTTTTAACATCATATAAATAGATTTCATCTTAATTTTTTCCCTTATTTTTCTAAAAATATTTTTAATCTCATTTTTTTCTTTAAGATTATTTACTTTTAAAATCAGTATTTGTCCACCATTTTTTATTTTAGATTCTAAGTTTTTTAATTTTAAGAAATCTTTAGAATAAATAAGAGTTTCTAAAATATTT
Organism: Fusobacterium sp.; assembly: GCA_019410665.1. Lineage (GTDB taxonomy): Bacteria > Fusobacteriota > Fusobacteriia > Fusobacteriales > Fusobacteriaceae > Fusobacterium_A. The sequence goes on along the minus strand of DXSD01000027.1, from coordinate 980 downwards.
CTATCATACTCTTCCTCTTCATCTCTTTTATTTAGAAAATATGATTCTTTTATTAAAATCTCTGCCATTTTCTTTATAATAATAGCATATTTTTCTACCTCATCTCTTTCTCCAGATATTCCAATTACAGCTACTGATTCTCCTAAAAATTTAATAGGAATATTTATTCCTTTTTTTGCTCCTCTATATTGTTCCTCCCAATCAATAACTACTATTCCATCTTTTTTTATAGCCTCTACTCCTCCAGCATGAAATTTCCCTACTCTTGAACTATCAGTACTAGCTATTATTATTCCATTAGTATCTATAAAATTTAAGTCTTTCTCAATAATTTTTTTCATTTCAAAAACAATACTTTGAGCTAACTCTTTTGATATTTTCATAATATTCATCACCACTTATATAAAAAGACTATTTATAACTGTATATTTTTATATAATTACCATTTATATTAACAAATATTGAAGAAATATTTAAAGGATCGTATAAAATATCAACTGTTTTTCCTAAATAATCATTCAAAATAATGTCATTATAAAAAGAATTATTAATTTGTATTCCATATGGATGAACTTTTCTTTTCAAATTAGATAAAAAACAGTTTAAAGAATTTATATCCTTATCTTTAAGAAGTACTTTTGCTTTTGGATTATAGTAAGATGAATAATTTTCTAAAAAGGTTTTAAATTCATCATAGGAAGTTTCTTCTGAAAATGTCTTATTCAAATCATCTTTTAGTAATAAAATAAATTTATTTATCTCTTCATTATTTGGCTCAAATTCTAATAATTTTATTTGTGTTTTTTCATAAATCTCCTCTTTTACTTTTTTAGGGATAGAAAAAGTAGAATCTAAAAGAATTTCCTTAGGAAGTTTATTTACATTAAAAATACTTGCACCTTTTAATATAAATTTTCTAAAAAAAGCTAAAAGTTCATTGTCAACTTTATTTGTAAAACAAATATGAAAATCAATAAAAT
>DXSD01000026.1 GCA_019410665.1 Fusobacterium sp. | reverse complement strand
ATATTATATAATATAACTGTATGATACATATTTTAATCTTAATTAAAATGTTTTTAAGGAGAAATTAAATGTCATTAAAAATTAATGAAATTATAGCCTTTGGAATCTCACATAAAGAGCTTTCCACTGAAGAAAGAGAAAAGTTTATTCAACAAAAACCTGTAGATATAATTCATAATCTTTTTTTAGAGAAAAAAATTATTGGTTACGTCAACTTATCTACCTGCCTTAGAGTGGAGTTTTACCTCCAACTTGCAGAAAATTTTTCGACTGAGGAACTACTTAAAAAATTTCAAATAAAAAAAGGGATATTTATAAAAAAAGGAGAGGAAGCTAGTGAGTATCTTTTTAAAGTAACTTGTGGCTTCTATTCAGTTATTAAAGGAGAGGATCAAATTCTAGCTCAGATTAAAAAAGCTCATTCTACAGCTTTAGAAGAAAAAACCTCTTCAAAAATTTTAAACACTGTGTTCAACAAGGCAATTGAACTTGGTAAAAAATTTAGAACTGAAAGTAAAATCTGCCACAATGCTCTTTCCTTAGAAGCTATCTCTTTAAAATTTATTAAAGATTCCATTGGATTTTTAAGTGATAAAAAAGTGCTTATCTTAGGAGTTGGAGATCTTGCTCAATCTATACTCTATCTCTTAGTTAAAGAGGGAGTAAAAAATATAACCATCACTAACAGAAGCTATCATAAAGCTTTAGAAGTAAAAAGTGTATTTGATGTAGATATCGTTTCTTTTGAAGAAAAACTTCAAGCAGTTCCTGAAAGTGATGTTGTTATCAGTGTAACTTCTGCTCCACATCTTGTACTTAGAACTGAAGATTTAAAACCATTACTGCATAAAGATAAAAAATATACATTCTTAGATCTTGCTATGCCAAGAGATATTGAATCAACTTTAGGGGATATGGATAATGTTGCTCTATTTACTCTTGATGATATTTGGGGAGTGTATAATGAACATCTTGCTACTAGAGATCACATTATAGAAGATTATGCTTTTATGATAGACAAACAGATGGAAAATCTAAAAAAATGGTTTCAATATTATGAAGAGAGGAATATATAATGAAAAAAAAGATAGTTATTGGAAGTAGAGGAAGTATTTTAGCTCTAGCCCAAAGTGAAATGATAAAGAAGAGATTAGAGGATAACTTTCCAGAATTGGAATTTGAAATAAAAAAAATAGTTACTAGTGGAGATAAAGATTTAGTTAGTAACTGGAACAACAGTGATAAATCACTTAAAAGTTTTTTTACTAAAGAGATTGAAGTTGAACTTTTAAATGGAACTATAGACTTAGCTGTTCACTCAATGAAGGATATGCCAATAGTTTCACCTGAAGGATTAATCTGTGGTGCTGTACCTGACAGAGAGGATCAAAGAGATGTTCTTATCTCTAAAAGTGGAAAAACTTTAATGGAACTTCCTGAAGGTGCTATAGTTGGTACTAGCTCTTTAAGAAGAACTATGAATCTTAAAAACTTAAGACCGGACCTACAAATCAAACAACTTAGAGGAAATATCCACACTAGATTAAATAAATTAAAAACTGAAGATTATGATGCAATTTTACTTGCTGCTGCTGGATTAAAAAGAGTGGGATTAGAAGCTGAAATTACTGAGTACTTAGATCCTAAAAAATTCCTTCCTGCTCCAGCTCAAGGGGTACTACACATTCAATGTAGAGAGAATGATGAAGAGATTAAAAATATTCTAAAATCAATCCACAATGAAGATATTGAAAAAGTTGTAGTTATTGAAAGAGAGTTTTCTAAAATTTTCGATGGTGGTTGTCATACACCAATGGGATGCTACTCAGAAGTTAAAGGAGATGGTATCAATTTTTATGGTGTATATTTCCAAGGAGAAAAAGGATATACTGCTAATATAACTGAAAAACTTGAAGAAGGAATTAAGGTAGCTCAAAAACTTGCTAATTCTATAAAGGAGAAGATCAATGGATAAAAAGGGTAAAGTATATATAATGGGAGCTGGTCCTGGAGATGCTGAGCTTCTTACTTTAAAAGGAAAGAGAGCTATTGAAGAAGCAGATTGTATAGTTTATGATAGACTTATTAATAACCGTATCTTAAATTATGCTAAAAAAGATGCTGAGATGATATATCTTGGAAAAGGAAATACTGAAGGTGGTATTATCCAAGATGAGATCAACGACACTATTGTAAAAAAAGCTTTAGAAGGAAAGGTAGTAGCTAGAGTTAAAGGGGGAGACCCTTTTGTATTTGGTAGAGGTGGAGAGGAGATTCAAGCTCTTTTTGAAAATGGAATAGAGTTTGAAGAGATTCCAGGAATTACTTCTTCTATATCTGTTCCTGCCTATGCTGGTATTCCTGTAACTCACAGAGGAATGGCAAGATCTTTCCATGTATTTACAGGTCACACTATGGCTGATGGAGAATGGCATAATTTTGAAGCTATTGCTAAATTAGATGGAACTCTAGTTTTCCTAATGGGAATAAAAAATCTTCCAATTATAGTTAACGATTTAGTAACTAATGGAAAAGATCCTAAAACTCCTATTGCTATTATTGAAAAAGGAGCCACAGCAGATCAAAGAGTTACTGTTGGAACTTTAGAAACTATTATTGATATTTCAAAGGAGAGAAAAATTGTTCCTCCTGCTATTACAATAATAGGAGAGGTTGTAAATCTTAGAGATACCTTTAAATGGTTTGAAGATACTCAACTATTTGGTAAAAAAGTTTTAGTTACTAGAGATAGAAGACAAGCTGGAGAGTTTTCTGATAAGATTGAAAAAATGGGAGGAGTCGCTATTGAACTTCCATTTATTGAGATAGAATCTACACTAGATAAAGTGGACAAAGAGATGTTAAAATCTTACTCAGCTTTACTATTTAACTCACCTAATGGAGTTAGAGAGTTTATGAATAAAATTGAAGATATCAGAGATATAGCTCATCTTAAAATTGGAGCAGTTGGAAGTAAAACTAAGGAACTATTAGAAGGATATAAGATTAAAGCTGACTTTATTCCAACAGAATACCTTGTTGAAAGATTAGCTGAAGAAGCTATAAATCATACTCAAGCTGGAGAAAAAATCCTTATTATAACTTCTGATATCTCTCCTTGTGATACAGATAAATTTAACTCTATCTATAATAGACATTTTGATAAAATTGTAGCTTATAAAACTAAAAAAATTATAAGAGAAAAGGAAGAGGTTTTAAACACTCTTAAAAAAGTAGAAGTAGTTACTTTCTTAAGCTCTTCTACTGTTGATGCTTTTATGGCTAGTATTGAAAATGATGTAGAAGCTGTTAAAAATATTAAATTTGCTTCTATTGGTCCTGTTACAAGTGAAACTATGAGAAAATATGGATTGACTGTGGATTTTGAAGCTAAAATTTATGATGTAAATGGAATTATTGAAGCTATAAAATAGCTAGGAGGAAGTATGTTTACAAGAACAAGAAGACTTAGAAGTTCTAAAACTCTAAGAGATATGGTTAGAAATGTAACTTTAAGTATTGATGAACTTATATACCCACTTTTTATTGAAGAGGGAGAAAACATAAAAGAGGAGATTTCTTCTATGCCTGGTCAATATAGATTTTCTATAGATAGACTTGGTGAAGAATTAGAAGAGTTAAAAGAATTAGGTATTAAATCTCTTTTACTTTTTGGTATTCCTAAGGAAAAAGATCCTGTTGGTTCTGGAGCTTATGCTGAAAATGGTATAGTTCAAGAAGCTATTAGATATATTAAGAAAAATTATCCAGAGTTTTTAATTATCACTGATGTTTGTATGTGTGAATACACTTCTCATGGACATTGTGGAATCTTAGATGGTTGTGATGTTAAAAATGATGAGACTTTAAAATATTTAGCTAAAATAGCTCTTTCTCATGCTCAAGCTGGAGCTGATATTGTAGCTCCTTCTGATATGATGGATGGAAGAATACAAGCTATGAGAGAGATTTTAGATGAAAATGGTTTTGAATATACACCTATAATGGCTTATAGTGTAAAATATGCTTCTAACTACTATGGTCCTTTTAGAGATGCTGCTGATTCAGCTCCAAGCTTTGGAGATAGAAAAACTTATCAGATGGATTTTAGAAACTCTAAAGAATACTATAGAGAGGTGGAATCAGATATTGAAGAGGGTGCAGACTTTATAATGGTTAAACCTGCCCTTGCTTACCTTGATGTTATCCATGCTTTAAAGGATCTTTCTCTCCCACTTGTAGCTTACAATGTAAGTGGAGAGTATTCAATGGTTAAAGCTGCTGCTCAAAATGGTTGGATAAATGAAAAGGGAATTGTTATGGAAAATATGTATGCTCTAAAAAGAGCTGGTGTAAATTTAATTATCACTTACCATGCTAAAGAGATAGCTCAATGGGTAAAAAATGGAGAGATTACACTTTAGGAGGAACTATGAATCACGAAATTTCAAAAGAGATATTTAAAAAAGCTCAAAAATATATTCCTGGAGGGGTAAACAGCCCAGTTAGAGCTTTTAAATCTGTTAATAGAGAGGCTCCAATATTTGCTTGTAAAGGAGAGGGAGCAAAAGTTTGGGACGAAGATGGAAATGAATATATTGACTATATCTGTTCTTGGGGTCCATTAATTCTTGGACATAATCACCCTAAAATCATAAATGGAGTAAGAGAAGCTATTGAACTTGGAAGCTCTTTTGGATTACCTACTAAAAGAGAGGTAGAATTAGCTGAACTTATAACTAAATGTTGTCCATCTATTGAGATGGTAAGACTTACTACATCTGGTACAGAAGCTACTATGTCAGCAGTAAGACTTGCTAGAGCTTATACTAACAGAAATAAGATAGCTAAATTTGAAGGGTGCTACCATGGACACTCTGATGCTCTACTTGTTAAATCTGGTTCAGGACTTTTAACTGATGGATACCAAGATAGTAATGGAATTACTGAAGGTGTTTTAAAAGATACTGTAACTATTCCTTTTGGTAATTTAGAAGCACTAAAAGAGGTATTAGAAAAGAAAAATATAGCTTGTCTAATTATGGAGCCTGTTCCTGCTAATATGGGAGTAGTTTATCCTAATATAGAGTTTTTAAAAGCTGTAAGAGAACTTTGCACTGAAACTGGTACTTTACTTATTTTTGATGAGGTTATCTCTGGATTTAGACTAGCTTTAGGAGGAGCTCAAGAGTATTTTGGAATCACTCCTGATATGACTACTCTTGGAAAAATAATCGGTGGAGGATACCCAGTGGGAGCTTTTGGTGGTAAAGCTGAAATTATGCAACTTGTTGCTCCAGTAGGAAGAGTTTACCATGCTGGAACTCTATCTGGAAACCCTGTAGCTGTAAGAGCTGGCTATGAGATGTTAACTTACCTAGATGAAAATAGAGAAACTCTTTATAAAGAGTTAGAGGAAAAAGTAAAATATATAACTGAAGGAGCTAAAAAATCCGCTGAAAAATATGGAGTAAATGTAGTTATTAACTCTATTGGTTCTCTTTTCACTATATTCTTCACAGATAGAAAAGAGGTTAATAATCTTGAAGATGCTCTTTCATCTAATACAGAGAATTTTGCTATCTACTTCAATACTATGTTAGAGAATGGAATTATCTGCCCTCCATCTCAATTTGAAGCTCACTTTGTGTCTATAGCTCATACTCAAGAGATACTAGATAGAACTTTAGAGGTTATGGATATGGCATTTAAAGCTATTGGAGAAAAAAATGGAAAATAGATTTTTCCCTCTATTTGTAAATTTAGCAGGAAAGGAAGCTCTTGTTATTGGAGCTGGAAAGATAGCTATTAGAAAAGTTGAGTCACTTCTTCAATATGGTGCTAAGGTTACAGTTGTTACTAGAGAAATTAGAGAAGAAAAATTCTTTAATCTTAAAGATATAGATATAAAAATAGGAGAGTTTGATGAAACTCTCCTTGAAAATAAATTTATAGTTGTAGCTGCTACTGATAATTCTGAATTTAATAGATGTATCTATGAACTTTGTAATTCTAAAAATATATTAGTAAATAATATTACCTCTAAAGAGGATATGAATTGCCGTTTTGCTAGTATCCTAGAAACTGAAGAATACCAAATAGGTATATCTGCTAAGGGTAATCCTGTTAAATCTAAGGCTTTAAAAAATAGGTTAAAAGAGATACTAAAAACTGACCTAGAATAATCTAAGTCAGTTTTTTTACTATCTATTCTCTTCTTTAGGTAAAATAATATTTAATAACAGAGCTAATAATGTAGACATTACAACACTTGAACCAAATATTAATTTTACAAATTGAGGGAATTGAGCTATAGATTGAGGAACTTGTCCAATTCCAGCTCCAACTGCTACTGATAGTCCAACTATTACCATTGTTCTACCTGTAATTCCACTCTTACTAATTATTTGAATACCTGTCATAGTTATCATAGAGAAAACTGTAATTGTTCCCCCTCCAATTACTGCTGAAGGAATTGTATTTATAATAGCTCCAAATTTAGGTACAAATCCAGCTATTAATAAAACTGTAGCTGCTATTCCTATTACATATCTACTTACAACTTTAGTTAAAACTACAAGTCCCACATTTTGAGAGTAAGTTGCTGTTGGGAAAGAGTTTAAAACAGCAGAGAATATTGCTCCTACTCCATTTCCTATTACTCCTCCAGAAAGCTCTTTATCACTAACCTCTCTATTTACTCCTCCTAAAGTGATAGCAGATAGATCTCCTACAGCTTGAATAGCTGTTACTAAGTACATTATTACCATTGCTACCATAGAACCTACTTCAAACTTTGGAGCTCCAAAGATGAAAAACTTTGGAAAAGCAAACCAAGCAGCTTCTTTTACAGGAGTAAAGTTTACTATTCCTAAAGCCATTGATATTATATATCCTACTATTATTCCTATTAAAATAGAAGATAGTTTTGTAATTCCCTTAGTAAATTGATTAAAAAATAATACTGTTGCTAATACAACTAAACTTATAGCCCAGTTTTGATATGATCCATAAGTTGGACTTCCTACTCCACCAGCCATATAGTTAATCCCTATTGGGAATAATGATAATCCTATTGAAAAAACAACTGTTCCCGCAACTAAAGGTGGGAAATATTTTCTAATTTTCTTTAAGTAAGCACCTATTAGGATAGAAGCTACTCCTCCAACTATTTGTGCTCCAAATAGTGTTGGAAGATTTAAAGAGTTTCCACTTAATATAGCTAAAACTGTTGGTAAAAATCCAAAACTTGTTCCCATAACTACTGGTAATTTAGATCCTACTCTTAAACCACCAAAAAGTTTGATTGGATAGATTTGTAAAAAAGTAGCTATTGCTGCTGATAACATTGCACATTGAATCAATATTGTAGTTATACTTGGGTCTAATTTTGTTACCCTAGATATTATTAAAATAGGAGCCACATTTCCTACAAACATAGCCACAATATGTTGAAAAGCTAATGGTAGAGCTTCTAAAAAGGCTGGTTTCCCATCAATACTAAACAGCTCTCCACTATCTCTTACTACCTTTACATTTTCTAAATCTTTCTCTTTTACAGACATTTCTCCTCCCATATTATTATGATATAAATCACATTTTTTAACACGGAGATATTCTAGCATATTTAAAAAATAAAATCTAGTAGAAAAGTTTATTTTACTTTTTTATATCCAAATTTTTATATTTTTCTGTATCCTCTTTCATCATTTTTTTCAATATCTCTATAAATTTTTGCATATATTCTGGAGTTTCTATTCCCTTATTTATTACTATCTCAATTTTTAACTCCTCACTTTGATTTTTTAGTGGAAATGCATATATAATATTCTCTCTCGCTTTATTATATTCAGATACCCTCTTCAATATCATAGTAGGACAAATGGCTGCAGCCAAGTCACTACTACATAGAGCTATCTGGGTTTCATAAGCTCCAGTATAATAAAGAATATTTAATCTTGCCTTATCTCTTTCAGCATAATGATGAATCAAACCATCTATTGTGCTCCCTTCAAAATTACTTACAAGAGGTACACCTTCTACTTCTTTTAATTCTATACCCTCTTCATATCTTTCTAAATTTTCTATTTTAAAATAATTTTTATATAAATTCTCTGAAATCAAAAAATATAATTTATCTTTTCCAATTGAAATAATATTAAATTGAGGACTACTGTGAGCATTCAGATCTACTATCATATCCAATTCCCCTTTCAATAACATTTGCTCCAATTCTAAGGTATCTTTTATCACAAAAGATATTATTACATTTGGAAAGAACTTATTATATTCAGTTAAAAGCCTAGATAAGATTACGTTTATCCTAGTTGCATTGACTCCTATTGTCATTTTAGGTTTTATATCTCCCTGTAATTTTTTTAATTTCTTCTCTAAATCATTTTCTAAATCAGATATTTTACAAAGAGTTTTATACATCTCATCTCCAGCAGGAGTTAAAGATAATCTTGGTCTTCTATTAAAAAGAATTACTCCATATTCTTCCTCTATTCTTTTTATATGATCACTTACACATTGTTGAGTTACAAAAGAACGAGCTGCAGCTCTACTAATACTCATCTCTTCCACAACTTTCATAAACATTCTAAAACTAATTAACATAAAATTTCCCCCTTTCTTTTAACTTAATATATCATTATCTCATCATAAATACAAGTTTTTACTTGTGAATAGGTGTAAAAAAAACTGTTTTACTTTTTTACATCTTTTTTATATAATTCATTATGAAAAAAGAGTGTTACTATTTTAAAACATCATTCTAATAAAAATAAAACAAATTTTTACCTTGGAGGGTTATTTATGAATAAAAATCTTGATCACGAACTTACAAACCTAGACATACTTGAAAAATTACAAAAAAAAGATAAAAATAGTACAGAGAAAAAAGCTACTCCTAAAAAAGATGAGTATGCAATGTTAAAAGAAGATTATTTAAATTATGCAAAATAAAAATAGGAAGTACACAAGTACTTCCTATTTTTTATCCCCTATTCCTCTTCATTTACCACTTCTTCAGGTTTTTCTTCATTAAATTTTGCAATTACAGTATCTGTAATCTCTTTTCTTAGTTCTGGAGTTATAGGATGAACTATATCTTTATACTCACCATCTGGCATCTTTCTAGATGGCATAGCTACAAACATTCCCTTTTGACCATCAATAATTTTTAATCCATGGATTACAAAACAATCATCAAAAGTAACATCTGCATAAGCTTTTAATTTTAGTTCATTTTCTCCTTTTACTGCTCTTAATCTTACATCTGTAATTTTCATAATCATGCACCTTCCCTTTTTTATGTAATCATTATAACCCTCTGCAAAGATGTACTTCACAGTGTTGTAATTGCTCCCTTATTGCCTCTACCTTTTCTTTTCCATTTTCTGTAAAAGCATAGTATGCACTTCCACTTCCAGACATAAAAAATTTCATACTAGAAATTTTTTCTAATTCTTTTCTAAACTCTATTATATTAGTATCTTCAAGTAAAAGTCCCTGTTCCAAATTATTTTCTATACTCTCTTCTATTAAAGAAAGTTTATTATCTTTTAATCCCTCAATTATTTTATCTATATTAGCATCTTTTTTATTTTTGAGCATATACATATTTTTATATGCTTTAGCTGTTGATACTCCAAAATTTGGCTTAATCAAAATAATATCTTTATCCAAATTATTCTCTATTATTTCTATTTCCTCTCCAATACCTTTCACTCTACTAGGCTTATTGATTATAAAGAAAGGAATATCTGCTCCAACACTTTTTCCTAACTCTATTAACTCAACTAAAGAAAAGAAGTCTTTATGATATTTATTTAATTCTTTTAAGAAAAAAGCTCCATTAGAACTTCCTCCACCTAGACCAGCTTCATGTGGAATAACTTTTTCTAAATATATTTTTACTCTTTTTTTTGTAAGTCCACTTCTCTCATAAAATTTATCATATATTTTCCAAAGAATATTTTCTTTTCCAGTTGGAATACTTGGTTTATTAGTAGTAATCTCTAACTCTCCATCCTTTTCAAATATCTCTCCTTCAAGTTTATCAGTAAGAGATATTGGTATCATTACCATATCCAATAGATGATAGCCATTAGGTAAAACTCCTGTCACATTTAAACCAATATTTATTTTAGCATTTGAATTTAAAGAGAATTTCATTAAAAAATATCCTCCTCACTGTCAATATCAATAGTAATTCCTCTACTTTCTAATACATTTATCAGTTCAGAAGTCTTTTCTTTTGCAACATTTCCAGTAGGAACCTCTAAAATCTCAAATTTAAAATATTTATTAAAATACTCTAATTCCAATATTTGTCCAACTTTAACCTCTGTACTAGCTTTTGCTACTTTCCCATTTAATTTCGCTTTTCCACCATCTACTACTATTTTAGCAATTGGTCTTCTTTTAATTATTCTACTTACTTTTAAAAATTTATCTAATCTCATTCTCTGCTCCTTTATATTACTATATATACTACATTTTTTTTATAAGTCAATGGATTTTTTTGCTTCATTCCAAAATTTCTCTAGCTCTTCTAATGAAGATTTTTCTATTTCACACTTTTCTTCTACATATCTAAATCTTTTATCAAACTTCTTAATTGTTTTTTCTAAAGCTTCAGTTGCATCTACATCTAAAAATCTAGCTATATTTACCACTGAAAAAAGTAGGTCTCCTAACTCCTCGCTAATTTTCTCTTTATCTTTTTTAGCAATCTCTACTTTTAACTCTTCTATCTCCTCATATAATTTTTCCATAACTTGCTCTATATTATCCCAATCAAAGCCAACTTTACTAGCTTTTTTCTGAATCTTTTGAGCTTTAGAAAGTGCTGGTAAATATTTAGGAACTCCATCTAAAGCTGATTTTCTATTTTCATGTAACTTCTCTTTCTTTTTTATTTCATCCCAATTTACCAATACTTCTTCTGTACTTATAGAATTATTTTTATCTTTAAAAACATGAGGATGTCTTCTTATTAATTTTTCATTAATTTCATATGCTACATCTTCAATATTAAATTTTCCCTCTTGCTCTCTAATATCAGCTTGGAAAACAAGATTCATAAGAACATCTCCTAATTCTCCTTTATGTTCCTCTATATCTCCTTCCATAGCTTCTAATAATTCAGCTACCTCCTCTCTTAAACATGGCTTAAGAGTTTCTAAAGTCTGCTCTCTATCCCAAGGACACCCATTTTCTCCCCTTAAAGTTTTAATTATATCAATAAGTCTATCAAACTCCTTCATCTTCTCCTCCTAGTTCTCATAAATATTTAAAAACTCTTCTATACTCCCTTTAAATTCTAGAGTCTCTGTTTTTTTCTGATAACTTGCCTTTCCACTTTGAATTATATCCATTATTGCTTCAAAATTTATTTTTTCATTATAGAATCTAATATCACTCTCATTTTTTCCCTTTATCTCTATTGCACTTTTTATTCCCAATTTTCTAGCTCTCAATTTTATTTCTATATATTTAAACAGTCCTTTTACTTCTATTGGTAGTTTTCCAAATCTATCTACTATCTCATCTTCTATTATATCTAATTCAACTTTATTTTTTATCTCACCTATTCTTCTATAGAATTTTATCTTTTCATTTTTCTCTATATAGTTATCTGGAATAAAAGCAGGATAATTAACTTTTACCTCTATATCATCTAAATTTTCTTCAAACTCACCTTTAATTTTAGCTATCTCATCTTGTAATAATTTCATATATAGAGTGTAACCAAAGGTTTCCAAAGCTCCATGTTGTCTCTCTCCCAATATCTCTCCTGCTCCTCTTATTCTCATATCTTCCATAGAAAGTTGTAAACCACTTCCCCCAATATCCTCTAAGTTTTTTATAGACTCTTCTCTCTCCTTAGCTTTTTTTCCTATATACTCTTTAGTTAAAAGATAGCAGTATCCCTGCCTACTTCCTCTTCCTATTCTTCCTCTTAACTGATAAATTTGTGAAAGTCCTAACTTATCTACTCTATCTATTATCATAGTATTAGCATTCTCTATATCTATTCCATTTTCAATTATTGTAGTAGCTAGTAGTATATCACTTTCACCATTTTCAAAATCTTTTATTTTTTCTTTTATCTCTCTAGGTAACATTCTTCCATGAACAAAATCTATTTTTAAATAATCAGGTAAGATTTTAGCTAACTCACCAGCTTTTTTCTCTATTCCCTTTACAGAATTAAAAATATAGAAAACTTGCCCCTCTCTTGCTACCTCTTTCATTATTACCTCTTTTATATTTTTATCATTTCCTTCTAAAAAATAGGTATTTATAGGTTTTCTTCCCTCTGGAGGAGTATCTATTATTGATAAATCTCTTATTCCAAGTAGTGATAAATTTAATGTCCTAGGAATTGGAGTAGCAGTTAATGTAAGCATATCAACTGTATATCTAGCTTTTTTCAGATGTTCTTTAGCTTTTACTCCAAACTTTTGTTCCTCATCTATTATAATCAATCCTAAATCTTTAAATTTTACATCAGAAGATAAGATTCTATGAGTTCCTATTATTATATCTACAGCTCCACTCTCTATTTTTTTTAAAGCTTCACTTTGCTCTTTAGATGTTGATAATCTACTTAATAATTCTAAAGTTATTGGATAGTTTTTCATTCTTTCAGAGAAACGTTCATAGTGTTGTTGAGCTAAAACTGTAGTTGGAACCATTAGCACTACTTGTTTCCCATTCATCACAGCTTTAAAAGCTGCCCTTATAGCTACCTCAGTTTTCCCAAATCCTACATCTCCACATACTACTCTATCCATCACTCTAGGAGATTCCATATCTCTTTTTACATCTTCTATAGCTTTTATTTGTGATTCTGTCTCTTTATATGGGAAACTCTCTTCAAACTCCTCTTGCCAAATATTATCAGGAGCAAAAGTAAATCCAGCTTCTGTATCTCTTTTTGCCTGTATTTCCACTATCTCTTTAGCAAACCTTAATAGATCTTCACTTATTTTTTCACGTTTCTTTTTAAAACCTCTTCTACCTAATTTATAAATTTCAGGAATTTCCCCTGAAACAGAAAGATACTTTCCTATTCTTCCAATTCCTTCAATTGGAACATAAAGCTTATCCTCATCTGCATATTTTATCTTAAAATAATCATGTCCATCTATTATCTCAATTCCTAAATACTGTCCCACTCCATAAAGTTCATGGATTATATAGTTTCCTTCCTCAATGTCTCCAATACTTTTATACCTTTGTAAACCCTTATCTTTTCTATCTCTTTTTACTCTAATTCCCTTTAACTCTCTATCTGTTAATATAAGGTTGTTTTCCTTTCTATATCCTTCATATAAAGGGTATTTCTCAAAATTAAAAGGTTGATTTTTAAATATCTCTCTATATCTTTTCTCTTCTTCTGAAATAATTGTAACCTGCAAACTTTTATCATCTGATAAACTTTTTACATACTCTTGATTTTCAAAATTTATTAACTCATCATGGGTAAATTTAATTACCTCTACCTCTTCTGCTATCTCTTTTATTTTATCAAATTTACTTTGAGTACTCTCTCTTTCTAATCCCTCTCTTACTATTATCTCCTCTAATTTATATTTTAGTAACTCTATATTTTCTATAAAAAATCTATTAGCTTTATTTAAATTTATCAGCTCTAAAAAATCTCTCTTTTCATTTTTATTACTGTTTATATACATTTCTATACTATTTTTTTTCTCTATACTTTTTTGATTTTCAATATCAAAATAGGTAAGTCTCTCTATCTCATCATCAAAACCTAACTCTATTCTTAAGGGATTATCACTATTTTTAGGATAAATATCTATTATATCTCCTCTAACACTATATTGATTTCTCTCTTCTACCATATAATTTCTTGTATAACTATTTTTCTCTAACTCCTCTATTAAAGATTTTAATGGTAATTGTTCTCCTACTTCTAATTTGTATCTCTTTCCAGCAGAAAAAAACTCTCTCAAGTAAGCTTCTAAAGAAACTAATATAATATATCTATCTTGGGAGTTTAAAAGATCTAAAAAATTATAATTGTCTTTTTCTATTTCATCAATATATAAACTACTTTCTAACTTTAGGACTCTTCCTTTATAAATATCTTGTAATACAGCATAATAATCCTCTATATTTCTATTTGAAGAGCATAAATACACTATATTTTCTTTATAACTATTTAATAAAAAAGGAATGTATCCTCTATATTCTCTCATTTTATCCTCCTACTATTTAGCTTCTAATATATTTTACTCTTTATTTATCAACTTGCAAAGAGAATTTTTCTAGCCTTATTTTATAATTTATGATATACTATATCAAAACTGTATATTATATATATTTTTCAAATTGAAAATTTTCAAATTGAAAATTTTTTCTATTTTGAAAAAATTTATTATACTTTAATTTTCTTCATTAACTTGAAAAAGTTATTTATAGATCATTTGAAGTTCTAATTTAGATCATTTTTTAAATTTTTACTATTATTTTCTAATTATTTATACAATGTTTATATTTTTTTTTGTTGGCATATATTTTGCTTATAACTATATAGCTTTTTCTTTGTAAAATTTATTAATTAATTTTATAAATATATATTTTAGGAGGAGATATGAAAATAATTATTATTGGTGGTGTTGCAGCAGGAATGTCAGCAGCAGCTAAAGCTAGTAGAATCGACAAAAATGCTGAGATTGTTATCTATGAAAAAACTGAGATCGTTTCATGGGGAGCTTGTGGACTTCCTTACTATGTAGGAAACTTCTATGAAGATCCAAATAATATGATAGCTAGACCTGTTGAGAAATTTATCGAAGCTGGAATGAACATCAAAATCAAACACGAAGTTATTGGTATTGATGTAGAGAAAAAAGAGATTACTATTAAAAATCTAAATACTGGAGATATCTTTACAGATAATTATGATAAATTAATGGTAGCTACAGGTGCTCATGCTATTATGCCACCTATTAAAAATCTTTCTACTAAAGGTGTTTATACTTTAAAAGATTATACTGATGGATTAATCTTAAAAGAAGCTATTATGAAAGATAAGATTCAAGATGTAATAGTTGTTGGAGCTGGATACATTGGAATTGAAGTTGTAGAAGCTGCTAAGCATTTAGGAAAAAGAAGTGTAAGACTTATACAATTAGCTGATAGAGTATTACTTGAAAGTTTTGATAAAGAGATTACTGATGTTATGGAAGAGGAGATCAGATCTCATGAAGGTGTAGAATTACATCTTGAAGAAGCTGTTCAAGAAATCTTAGAAGAAAATGGAAAAGTTGTAGGAATAAAAACTAATAAAGGAGAGTATAAAGCTGACTTAGTAGTTATAGCTACTGGAGTTAGACCTAATACTGCTTTCTTAAAAGATACAGGAATAGCTATGTTACCTAATGGTGCTTTAATTATCAATGAGTTTGGAAAAACAAGTATAGATTCTATCTACTCAGCTGGAGATTGTGCAAGTGTTTACCATATGGTAAGAAAGGAAAATGTATATATTCCTCTTGCTACTACAGCTAATAAAATAGGAAGAATAGTTGGAGAAAACTTAGCTGGTAAAAATACTCCATTTAAAGGAACTCTTGGTTCTGCTGCTATTAAAGTTTTAGATGTAGAAGCTGGAAGAACAGGAATTACTGAAAATGAAGCTATAAAAATGGGAATTAACTACAAAACTGTATTTGTAAAAGATAAAAACCAAACAAACTACTATCCAGGAAGAGAAGATATATTTGTAAAACTTATTTACAATGCTGATACAAGAGTTTTATTAGGAGCACAAATAGCTGGTAAAAAAGGTGCTGTTTTAAGAGTTGACTCTTTAGCTACTGCTATCTATGCTGGGCTTACTGTAGATGAAATTGGAATGATGGATTTCTGTTATGCTCCACCATTCGCTAGAACTTGGGACGTTATGAACGTTGCTGGAAATGTTGCAAAATAAACTTAATATATTAATAAAAAAGGAGAAAAACTAAAAAATGAACAATGTATTCTTTCAACAATTTTTAATGATTAGTGACATTAAAACTATTATTTTCTTAATTTTATTAGTTGCTATCATCTCTGTTATTAACAGATTACCAAAAGAGAAATTCAACTTCTCTGCAAAAGTTATGACTGCTACTTTTATCGGGTTAATTTTAGGTCTTGTTATTCAATTTGTTGCTGGATTTCCTAATGATCCTATGCAACTTACATTTGTTAGAGAGACAACTCTATGGTATAGCTTACTTGGTGGAGGATTCATCTCTTTAATCAGAATGCTTGTTATCCCTCTTGTTATGGTATCTATCATCCACGTTATCATCAACATGAAAGAGGATGCTAACCTTGGATCATTAGTTAAAAAGACTTTAATAGTTTCTTTAACAATGGTTGCTATCTCTGTTGCTGTTGGACTTGCTTTTGGAATTCTTTTCCAAGTTGGAAAAGTTGATGGAGTTGCTGCTATCACTGAAGGGGGAAGACAAATTAGAGAGGTTAAAAATATCGTTGATACATTAAAAGCTCTTATTCCTTCTAATCCTGTTGAGGCAATGGTTAACTTAAACATTGTTGGTTTAGTTATCTTCTCTTCAATAGTTGGAGTTGCTGCTAAGAGAATGTCTAAAAAATATATGGCTATAGTTAAACCTTTCTTCGATTTAATAAACGCTATGCAAAAAATAATCGTTTCTATGGCTATGAGTATAATTAAATGGATGCCAGCTGCCGTTGTACCATTACTTGCTAATACAATAGCTCAAAAAGGTGTTCATGCAATCGCTGAAGTTGGTAAGTTTATAGTTGTTCTTTACCTATCAGTAGCTGTTATGTTTGTTGTTCAAATGGTTGCTGTTGCTGTATTTGGAATGAACCCTATGACTTATGTTAAAAAATGTACATCTTTACTTCTTCTAGCTTTCACTTCTAGATCAAGTGTTGGATGTTTACCTGTAACTATATCTACATTAACTAATAAATTAGGTGTTACTGAGTCTACTGCTAGCTTTGTTGGAAGTTTCGGAACTACTGGTGGAATGCAAGGGTGTGCTGGAGTATTCCCTGCTTTAACAATAGTATTCGTTACTCATATGAGTGGTAGTTCTATTGATATGACTATGTTTGCTATGGCTGTTATAGTTGTTGCTATCAGTTCATTAGGAATAGCTGGAATCCCTGGTACAGCTACAATGGCTGCTTCTGTTGGATTATCAGGAACTGGACTTGCTGCTCTATTCCCTATGATCAACCCAATACTTGCTATTGACCCTATCATAGATATGCCTAGAACTATGTTAAACGTTATTGGTTCAGTTACTAACGCTTTAATGGTTGACAAGAGCTTAGGATTAATCGATATGGATAAATATAATGATCCTACTGCTGGAAATGAAGCTACTGCTGTTGAAGAGGAATAATATTTAAATTTAAAGAGGCTATTGTACAATACAGTAGCCTCTTATTTTATACAATTATATTTTCTCTAAAGCATTTGATATATCTTTTATTATATCCTCAATATTCTCTATCCCAACATTTATTCTAATTGCCTCTGGTAAAACTCCTGCTTTTCTTTGATCCTCTTCTGATAATTGTCTATGAGTAGTACTTCCTGGATGTAATACACAAGTTCTAGAATCTCCAACATGTATAACGCTTCTAATCCAACTTAAATTTCTTACAAAATCTTCAGCTTTCTCTTTTCCACCTTTTATTCCTACTAATATCACTCCACTTCCACCTTTAGGAAGATATTTCTCAGCATTTTTATAGGAATAATGACTTTCTAATTTAGGATAATTTACCCATGCTACTTTTGAATGTTTTTCTAAAAATTTAGCTAGCTTTAAAGCATTTTCACTATGTCTTTCCATTCTTAAATGTAAAGTCTCTAATCCTCTTAAAAAGATAAAAGCATTGAATGGATTTAAACATGCTCCAAAATCTCTTAATAATATTACTTTAGCTCTTGTTATATAAGCTGCTTTTCCAAAATCCTTCCAATAACTTAAATTATGATAAGCTGGATCTGGTTCTACTAAATCTGGAAATTTTCCATTATCCCAATTAAAATTCCCTCCATCAATTATTACTCCTCCTAATGCTGTTCCTTGTCCATCTATATATTTAGTAGCAGAATGAGTAACTATATTTACCCCATAATCTATTGGATTACATAAATATGGAGAGGCTAAAGTATTATCCACTATTACAGGAACTCCCTTTTCCTTTCCTATTTTAACTAACTTCTCAAAATCTATTACATTCATCTCTGGATTTCCCAATGTTTCTCCAAATAATACCTTTGTATTATCTTGAAATGCTGCTTTTATCTCCTCTTCTGAAGCTTCTGGAGAAACAAAGGTAGCTGTTATTCCATATTTTTTTAAAGTTGCCTTAAATAAATTAGCAGTTCCACCATAAATAGTAGCTAGAGATACTATATGATCACCACTTCCACATATATTTAAAATTGCTGTTACATTAGCAGCTTGTCCAGAAGAGAGAGCTAAAGCTCCCACTCCTTTCTCTAACAGTGCTATTTTTTCTTCAAAAGCTGTTACTGTAGGATTTCCTATTCTTGAGTACATATACCCTTCTCTTTTCAAGTCAAATAACTCTGCTAAAATCTCAGGAGAGTTATAGTCATAGGTAGTAGTTTGATATATTGGATAAACTCTTGGTTGTCCTTCAGTAAATTTTTCTGTTCCTTGTACTAATTGTGTTTCTATTCTAAATTCTTCTCTTGACATATTCTCTCCTCCTATTAAAATGCTGGTACTACTGCTCCATCATAGTTATCTAAAATATATTTTTTTACTTTTTCACTTGTTAAAGCTCTTCCCAATTTCTTTATATCTTCGCTATTTTCATTATCTCCTCTAACAGCTAGTACATTTACATAAGGAGATTCTTTTCCCTCTAAAAGTAACGCATCTTCACTAGGTTTATAGCCAGCTTGCAAAGCATAATTTCCAGTTATAACAGCTGCATCAACTGTATCTAAAGTTCTTGGAAGAAAAGCAGCATCTAACTCTTTAAATTTCAATTTTTTAGGGTTTTCTATAATATCGAATGGTGTAGCTAATAAATTTGTTGGATCCTCTAGTTTTATTATTCCCTTATTATGTAGTAAAATTAAAGCTCTTCCCTCATTGGTTGAATCGCTTGGAACTGCTATTGTAGCTCCATCTTTTAACTCATCTAAATTTTCAAGTTTCTTAGAGTATAGTCCTAAAGGTTCCACATGAACCTTAACTGAAGCTCTTAAATCTGCTCCCTGCTCCTTTTGAACTATAAGTTGAAGATGGGGAATATGTTGAAAATAATTGGCATCTAGCTCTTTAGATATTAGTGCTTCATTAGGAGTAACAAAGTCAGTAAATTCAATAACTTGTAAATCTACTCCCTCTTTTTTCAAATCCTCTTTCACTAAATTTAAAAGCTCTGCATGTGGAACTGGACTAGCTCCAACTTTTAAAGTTCCTGCAAAAGTCCCAGTTGTAAATAAAAATGTTCCTAAAATAGCTCCCGTTAAAAATCTTCTTTTCATAAAATCACCCCTGATGTTTTATAAATAATAAATAAAAAAATCTCTATTACCATCAAGTAATAGAGATTTAATATACTAAGATATTTTATTCTCCCATCTATCTGGAATTAGCACCACATCTTCTGATAGGTTGCTGAAACGTCATAGGGCCAGTCCCTCGGTCTCTCTTGATGGCTTCTCAATTTTTATATTGTTGAAATGAATTATATACCTTTATTATTTTTTTGTCAATATTTTTTAATAATTTTCTTTTCTAATTTCAAAGTAGCTTTGAGAGTAGTTACATACTGGACATACCTCTGGAGCCTTAGGTCCTACTACTAAGTGTCCACATACACGGCATTCCCACATCACTTGAACACCTTTCTCAAATACTTTTTGCATCTCTACATTCTTTAATAGAGCAAGATAACGCTCTTCATGAGATTTTTCTATAGCTGCTACCTTACGGAATTTCTCTGCTAATTCAGGGAATCCTTCATCTTCAGCATCTTTAGCAAATCTGTCATACATATCTGTCCACTCATAGTTTTCTCCCTCAGCAGCAGCTAATAAGTTTTCAGCTGTATTTCCAATATGTCCTAAAGCATCAAACCAAAGTCTTGCATGCTCTTGTTCATTTCTAGCTGTTGATAAGAATATCTCTGCTAGTTGCTCATATCCTTCTCTTTTTGCTATTTCAGCAAAATAAGTATATTTATTTCTAGCTTGGCTCTCTCCAGCAAAAGCTTCCATTAGATTTTTTTCAGTTTTAGTTCCTGCATATTTATTTTCAGATTTTTTCTCCTCTTTTACTTCTTCAAAAACTGAAGCTGGTTGCTTACAAATTGGGCATTTAAAATCCTCTGTTAATTCTCCTTCGTGGATATATCCACATACTGTACAACGATACTTTTTCATATTTTTACCTCCTAATTCTACACTTCTATCTACGTATTTTGTATGTAACATCTTTTCAGCTAATTCACTTAATGGTTTTCCATAAAACTCTTTATAAAGTTTTAATAATTCTTGATTTTCATCACTTCTTCTAATTTTTAGACTATCATCTCTTTTATATAGTCCCTCAATTCTCTTTTTACGAAGTTCATCTCCCTTTTCAAGTGTTCCCTTAGGTTGACCTCCTCCACCTATACATCCACCTGGACAAGTCATAACTTCTATAAAGTGAATCTCTTCTTCTGTTTTCTTAAGTTTCTCTATAAACTCTCCTGCTGCTTTAGTTCCATAAATTACAGCTACTTTTACCTCTAAATCTTTTATTTTTACAGTAGCTTTTTTTACATCTTCCATTCCACGAACAGGCTCAAAGTTTAATAGTAATTCTGGAGCATCTTCTCCAGTTATATATTTATATGCAGTTCTAAGAGCTGCTTCCATAACTCCACCAGTATTTCCAAAAATAACTCCAGCACCAGAAGCTTCTCCCATTAAAGAGTCATACTCACTATCTTCTAATTGAGCAAAATCTATTTTCTCCTCTTTTGCCCATTTTGCTAACTCTCTAGTAGTTATTATATAATCCATATCTCTCAATTCTGGAATACCTAAATACTCTCCAGCTGCCTTCATCTCATCTCTACGAATTTCAAATTTCTTTGCAGTACATGGTGTAACTGCTACATTTACAATCTTCTTAGGATCAATATTATTCAATTTAGCAAAATAAGTTTTTACAGTTGGTCCTTGCATACCAATTGGACTTTTAGCTGTAGATAAATTATCTCTTAATTCAGGATAATAGATTTCTAAATATTTTACCCAAGCTGGACAACAACTTGTAAATTGAGGTAAAGGAGCACTTTTTTTAGTAACTCTCTCTATTAATTCAGAAGCCTCTTCTAAAATTGTCATATCTGCAGCAAAGTTAGTATCTAATACAAAATCTGCACCTAATTTTCTCAATAGAGATACCATTTTACCTTGTAAGAATTTTCCATCTTCCTCTCCAAATTCCTCACCTATAGCTACCCTTACTGAAGGAGAAGTAGAAAATATAACTATTTTTTCAGGATCTTCTATTGCTCTTTTTACATCTTGATACTCATATTTTTCTGTTATGCTAGAAGTTGGACAAACATTTGCACACTGCCCACAGTTTATACAAACAGCAGTATTATTAGTGTCTTTTAATTTATAAGTTCCATGAACACCTATAAATTTCTCACAAACTTCCTTACATTGACCACACTTAATACATAAAGCTTCATCTCTCATGATAGAGGGATTATCTAGTTCAATTGGAACTCTGATACTCTCTGCTAAATGTTTCATAATTATCACCTTTTTTTATTTAATCCCTTAATTTACAACAAATTACATATTTGTAATTAATACAATTATATAACATTTTTAAAAAAAGTCAAGTAGTTTTTATAAAAAAATAGAGAGAATTTTTTCAAAATAAACATTATAAGTTTAAGATGAATAAATTTCTCTCTATTATTATCTAAAAATATTGTTTAATCATTTTATGTATATAATCAATAATAATTACTATACTATCTTCGTTGTCCAGTCCTCAACATTCCATACTTCTGTTGCTATATCCATATAGAAGTCTGGCTCATGGCTAACTAATACTATTGTTCCTTTAAACTCTTTTAAGGCTCTTTTTAACTCCTCTTTAGCATCTATATCTAAGTGGTTAGTTGGTTCATCTAATACAAGTAAATTAATATTTCTTAACATAAGTTTGCATAGACGTACCTTGGCATTCTCTCCTCCAGATAATACTTGCATCTGGCTTGTTATATGGTTGGTAGTCAGACCACATTTAGCAAGAGCAGCTCTTACTTCAGCATTAGTCATGCTTGGAAACTCATTCCAAATCTCATCTAAAGCTGTAGTAGTATTTCCAGCTTTTTCTTCTTGCTCAAAATATCCTATCTCTAAAAACTGTCCATGCTCTACCTCTCCAGATATAGGTTTTATCTTTCCTAACAAAGTTTTTAATAAAGTAGATTTTCCAAGTCCATTTACCCCTTTTATAGCTATTTTTTGATTTCTTTCAATAG
>DXSD01000025.1 GCA_019410665.1 Fusobacterium sp. | reverse complement strand
ATTCACTGGTATCATCCTTAGTAAAATTTTCTTCTTTTCCTTTAATTTTCCTATGATATAGATTTCATAAGAAATTTAATTAGTATGATAAAATACAGAATTTGGAGGAAACATGTTATCAAGCTATGAGTTTTTAATACAAAGTAGAAAAGAAGACATAGACTTTATCAATAAAATAATAGAAGCTTATGAAGGAATTGGAGTTGTTAGAACAGTGGATGCTAATGCTGGGCTTTTAAATATAATCTCCACCGAAGATTTCAAGGATTTTACAAGAACTATTATTGAAGATTTAGATAAAAACTATGAAGTTGAAGCAAAAATAATTGAAGAGGGAGTTTGGAAGGGCTCACTATATATTAATAAAAAATAATTGGAGGTAAATTAAATATGGAAAAATTAGAGAAATTAATTAAATATATAATTGAAGAGTTAGTAGACAACAATTCTGAAACAAGAGTTACTTATGACGTTGTAGATGATACAATTATCTTTAAAGTTAGCGTTGCTAAAGGAGAGATGGGAAAAATAATCGGAAAAAATGGTCTTACTGCCAATGCTATAAGAGGGGTTATGCAAGCTGCTGGAGTAAAAGATAAACTAAACGTAAATGTTGAATTTTTGGACTAGGAGGTTGTATGGAGCTTTTAACTATTGGAAAAATATCTGGTACTCATCATTTAAAAGGAGCGGTTAAAGTAGTATCTAATATTGAAAATATTGAAGTGTTACTGAATAATAGAGTAATAATTGAGATTGGAGAAAATAATCAAAGAATATTGACTGTAAAAGCAGCTTCTCATTTAGTTGGAAATAAATGTGTATTAGAGTTTGAAGAGATTACTAATAAAACTGAAGCTGGAAATTTAAAAAATGGTTTTATTAAAGTTAGAAGAGAGATTTTAGGAATTGGAGAAGATGAATATCTTCTAAACGATCTTCTTAACATGAAAGCTATTGATATAGATACTAATGAAGAGCTTGGGTATGTAGTAGATATTTTTGAAACAGCTGCTCATGATATTTTAGTTATAGAGTCATCTAAATGTGAAGCTATGGTTCCTGATATAGATGAATTTATTAAAAAAATTGACTTTGATAAAAGAGTTATATATGTTCACTTAATTGATGGAATGAAAGAGGAAAAAGGAAAAAAATACCAACAAGATGATGGAATGGAAGAGGAATAATTATGAAGATAAATATTCTTACTCTTTTTCCTGAAATGTTTTCAGGTTTTAAAAGTGAAAGTATTATAGGAAAAGCTCTTGATAAAAAGCTTCTTGAAATTAATATTGTAAATATTAGGGATTTCTGTTATGACAAACATAAGCAAGCTGATGATATGCCCTTTGGTGGAGGAGCTGGTATGGTTATGAAACCAGAACCGCTTTTTAGAGCTTTAGATACTGTAAAGGGAAAAGTAATCTATACAACTCCACAAGGGGTAAGATTCAATCAAAAGCTCGCTATTGAACTTTCTCAAGAAGAGGAAATTACCATTATAGCTGGACATTATGAAGGAATTGACGAAAGGGTAGTTGAAAGTAAAGTAGATTTAGAGATCTCTATTGGTGATTTTGTACTTACTGGAGGTGAACTTCCAGCTATGATGATAGCTGATTGTATAGCTAGACTTGTTCCTGGAGTTATTAAAAAAGAGTCTTATGAAAATGATTCCTTTTTCAATGGACTTTTAGATTATCCTCACTATACAAGACCAGCTGAATATGAAGGTATGAAAGTTCCAGAAGTATTACTTTCAGGTCATCATAAAAATATAGAGCTTTGGAGATTGAAAGAGAGTCTTAAGCGAACATATCTTAGAAGAAGTGATCTTTTAGAAAATAGAGAGCTCAGTAAAACTGAGAAAAAGCTTCTAGCTGAAATTAAAAGTGAGCTTAGAAAGGAAGAAAAATGATATATAAGTTAGGAGATAAAATTCCTCAAATTGGGGCAAATAACTATATAGCTGAAAATGCTACTGTTATTGGTGATGTTTTTACTGCTGAAAATGTTTCTATTTGGTTTGGAGCAGTAGTAAGAGCAGATATGAGTAAAATAACTGTAGGTAAAGATTCAAATATACAAGATAACACTACTGTTCATGGAGACACCCCTTATCCTGTAACCATTGGAGAGAGAGTAACTATTGGACACAACTGTATTATTCATGGTTGTACTATTGGTGATGAGTGTGTTATTGGAATGGGAAGTACTCTTTTAAATGGAAGTGTTATTCCTAAAAATTGTTTAGTAGCAGCTGGTTCTGTTGTAACTCCAAAATTACAAGCTAAAGAGGGAGATCTCATTGCTGGTTCTCCTGCTAGAGTTGTAAGAGCTTTAAGTGAAGAGAATAGAAATTATCTTAAATATGCTTATAAAGTTTATATTGAAGATATAGAAAAATATAAAAAATTAGAAGAGATAAAATAGGAGAAAAAATGAGAGAAAAACTTTATTTAGGATTAGTTCACTATCCTGTATATAATAAAAATAACAATATAGTATGTACTTCAGTTACAAATTTTGATATACATGATATTTCTAGAAGTTGTAGAACCTATAATGTTGCTGGGTATAGACTTATTGTTCCAGTAGATGCACAAAAAATGCTTACTGAAAGAATAATTGGATACTGGCAAGAGGGAACAGGGGGACAATTTAACAAAGATAGAGAAGATGCTTTCTCTATTACTAGAGTGATGAATAGTATTGAAGATACAATAGCTGAAATTGAAGAGAGAGAAGGGCAAAAACCTGTTATAATAACTACTTCAGCAAGAATTTTCCCTAATACTATAGGATATAAAGAACTTTCTCAAAAGATTTTTGAAGATGATAGACCATATCTTCTACTATTTGGAACTGGTTGGGGACTTATTGACGAAGTGATGGATATGTCAGACTATATCTTAGAACCTATTAGAGGAAATACACAATATAATCATCTATCTGTAAGAGCAGCTGTTGCTATTATCTTAGATAGATTATTAGGGGAAAAATAATTCCTACTTGGAGGAACCAATGAATAGAAATGATATTAGAATAAAACCACAAGATGGCATTTTTAGAAAGATGGGAGTTAAAAATATTGATGTTACTGAAATAATTTTTTCCCAAAGAAATAAAAAAATGAGATTCAAATGCTGTGTTCCTTCAGTT
Source organism: Fusobacterium sp. (assembly GCA_019410665.1). GTDB lineage: Bacteria > Fusobacteriota > Fusobacteriia > Fusobacteriales > Fusobacteriaceae > Fusobacterium_A. The sequence goes on along the minus strand of DXSD01000025.1, from coordinate 19,593 downwards.
AATGAGCTAAATGAATTAGATGTCATCTATGAAAACATAAAGAAAAATTTTGGTAAAGAATTAGAAGTAGACTTCACTGTAGATTTTTCTGAAAAAGATATTAGAAGAGAGCAATTAGTAGAGATAGTAGAAAGAGCAATCATAAGATTGAAAGCTAGAAATGCTATCTCTAAATCTTTTTTATACCTCTATAGAATTACAATTGAAGAGAGCAGTATCAATATTACTTTAGCTGAGCAAAGTGCTATTGATATTTTGAAAAACTCTCAGATCGATGAAAAATTAGAAACAATTTTAGAAAATTTTGGAATATATAATTTTAAAGTCAATTTTATTTTAGGAGATTTCTCACATGAGGTTTCTAAAATTGAAGAGGAAAAACAAAAAGAGATAATTACTCTATCTGCTAAAATTGATATGGAAAATCAGCAAAATGCTAGTAAACCAAAGGTACAAGAGGTAGTTGTTAAAAGTGCTAACTTCTCTAAAGGAAGTTTCTCTGCTAACAAAACAAAAGAGATTAAAGGAAAAGCCATACCACTTGAAGAGTTTTTTGAACTCTATGATGATGATACTTGTGTTGTAGAGGGAGAGATCTTCAGTATGGAGTCTAGAGATATTAAAAATGATAGAGTTATCCTTACTATTAGAATTACTGATAATCATACCTCTTTAACTACTAAAATATTTTTAGAAAAGGATAAACCTTTAGAAATAAAAGTTGGAGACTTTGTAAAAATAAGTGGTAAAAAACAAACAGATAGATATTCTGATAATGAAGAGATTATGATGATAAACTCTATTAATAAATTAGATAGAGTTAAAGAGAAAAAAGTAGATAGATCAGAACTAAAAATGGTGGAGTTACATACTCATAGTAAAATGAGTGAAATGGTAGGAGTGGCTGATATCTCTGATATTATCAGACAAGCTATTGAATATGGTCACTCTGCTGTGGCTATTACTGACTACTCTGTAGTCCATGCTTTTCCATTTGCATATAAGGCTGCTAAGGGTAAGGATATAAAACCTATTCTTGGTTGTGAAATGTACATGGTTGACGATGAAGCTGAAATGGTTAGAAGTTGTAAAGACTCTCTTCTTTCTGATGAATACTTTGTAGTATTCGACTTAGAAACAATGGGATTAAACTCTCATGAGCATGAGATAATAGAGATTGGTGCTGTCAAATTACAAGGAAATAGAATAATAGATAGATTTTCTCAACTTGTAAATCCACAAAAACCTATTCCTAAAAAAATCCAAGAACTAACTAATATTTCTCAAGATATGGTAGATAATCAGCCTACTATTGAAGAGGTTTTACCTAAATTTATGGAGTTTGTTGGAGATGCTACAATGGTAGCTCACAACGCAGCTTTCGATATGGGATTTATTAGAAGAGATGTAAAAAAATTCTTAGGTTATGAATATACTCCAGCTGTAATAGATACTTTACAAATGGCTAGAGACCTATATCCTGATTTAAAGGGATTTGGACTTAAAAATTTGAATAAAGTTCTCGGATTATCACTAGAGAGTCACCATAGAGCTGTTGACGACTCTCAAGCTACTGCTAATATGTTTATAATCTTTTTAGAAAAGTATCTAGAGAAAGGTGTTACTAATCTTAATCAAATTACTGGTACATTTCCTATCAATTTAAAAAAACAGGATACTCATAATGTTATTGTCCTCGTACAAAATCTTGAAGGATTAAAAAATATGTATAGATTAGTATCAGAAGCTCATATAGATTACTATGGAAATAAAAAACCTAGAGTTTTAAAATCTCACTTGGAAAAATATAGAGAGGGATTAATAATTGGTAGTCCTATGAGTGTTCATTTCTCAAATGACGGAGAACTTACTGATTACTATATGAGATATGACTATGAAAGCATAGAGAAAAACATAGGATTTTATGACTATATAGAGTTACATCCTAAAGGAGCTTATTCTGAAATATATGAAGCTGATGGAACTGGAAGTATCTCTTCTTTTAAAGCTATTGAAGCGATGAATAGATATTTCTATAATCTAGCCAAAGAAAAAAATATATTGGTTACTGCTAGTTCAAATGTTCATTACCTAGATGAAGAGGATTATAAAATTAGAAGTATCTTACTATATGGTAGTGGTAATGTATTTAGAGAAAATCAATATAAAATAGATAATAAATTCTACTTTAGAACCACTGATGAGATGTTAGAAGAGTTCAACTATTTAGGTGAGGAGATAGCTAAAGAGATTGTTATTACTAATACAAATTTAATAGCTGATAAAATTGAGAGAATCAAACCTGTTCCAGATGGTTTCTATCCTCCAAAAATAGATAATGCTGAAAATATTGTTAGAGAGATGACATATGAAAAAGCTCATAGAATCTATGGTGATCCTCTTCCAGAAATAGTTAATGCTAGAATTGAAAGAGAGTTAAATGCTATTATTGGAAATGGTTTCTCTGTGCTTTATCTTTCAGCACAAAAACTGGTTAAAAAATCATTAGACAGTGGATACCTAGTAGGATCAAGAGGATCAGTTGGATCTTCTCTGGTAGCGTTTATGATGGGAATCACAGAGGTTAATGCTCTATATCCTCACTACATATGTACAAACCCTGAATGTAAGCATTCTGAGTTCATTGAGAGAGAGGGAGTTGGTATTGACTTACCTGAAAGATTCTGTCCTAAGTGTGGGCAGCTTTACAAAAGAGATGGATATTCAATCCCCTTTGAAGTATTTATGGGATTCAATGGAGATAAAGTTCCCGATATTGACCTAAACTTCTCTGGAGAGTATCAATCTGAAATTCATAGATATTGTGAACAGATGTTTGGTAAAGAGAATGTATTTAAAGCTGGTACTATCTCTACCTTAGCTGAAAAAAATGCTGAAGGTTATGTTAAAAAATATTTTGAAGAGCATGATTTGAAAAATAATAAAGCTGAAATCTTACGTCTTGCTAAAAAGTGTGAAGGTGCTAAGAAAACTACAGGACAGCACCCTGGAGGAATGGTTGTTGTTCCTCATGATCATACTATTTATGAGTTTTGTCCTGTGCAAAAACCTGCTAATGATGAGAAAAACGACTCTATCACTACACACTTTGATTATCACGTAATGGATGAACAGCTTGTAAAACTTGATATACTTGGACATGATGATCCTACTACTATAAAACTTTTACAAGAGTATACTGGGGTAGATATTTACTCTATTCCACTAGCTGATCCTGATACTCTTAAAATATTCTCTAGTACTGAATCTTTAGGAGTAACTTCTGAACAGATAAATTCAGTAGTAGGAACCTTTGGAGTCCCTGAGTTTGGAACTCCATTTGTACGTCAGATGCTAATTGATACAATGCCTAAAACCTTTGCTGAATTAGTTAGAATATCTGGACTTTCTCATGGTACAGACGTATGGCTTAACAATGCTCAGGAGTTTATTAGACAAAAAGAAGCAACTCTTTCTCAAGTAATCACAGTTCGTGATGACATAATGAACTATCTAATTGACCAAGGAATTGAAAAGGGAACTGCCTTTAAAATAATGGAGTTTGTTAGAAAGGGGCAACCAACTAAAAATCCTGAAGGTTGGAAAGCCTATTCTGACCTAATGAAAGAGCACAATGTTGCTGAGTGGTATATTGAATCTTGTAGAAGAATAAAGTATATGTTCCCTAAAGGACATGCTGTTGCTTATGTTATGATGGCAATGAGAATAGCTTATTTTAAAGTTCATTATCCTTTAGCTTTCTATGCAGCATACCTTTCAAGAAAAGCTGAAGATTTTGACTATGAAATTATGGGAAATCCTGAATCTGCTAAAAATCATTTAGAGATTTTAAATAAGGAGCCTAAACTTGATGTTAAGAAAAAAGCAGAGATGGCTATTTGTGAGATAATAGTAGAAATGTATGCTAGAGGATTAGAGTTTTTACCAATTGATATATACAGATCTGGTGGGGTTAAATTTACTATTGAAGATGGAAAGATCAGAGTTCCTCTCATAGCACTTGCTGGTCTTGGAGGAGCTGTTATTGATAATATAATTAAAGAGAGAGAGGAGAGTAAGTTTCTTTCCTTTGAAGACTTTAAAAGACGTACTAAAGCTTCTCAAACAATAATTGATAAATTAAAAGCTTTAAAAGCTATTGACTCTTTAAGTGAAACTAATCAAATCTCACTTTTTTAAAAAAAATACTAAAAAGTATTGTAAAATCAGCAATGATGTGGTATAAAAGATAGTGTAAGTACTAATTGTTATGTTATACAAGTTAAGGAGGAATCAAAATGACTAAAAAAGAGTTTGTAGATTTATATTTTGAAAAGGGAGAATTCACAACTAAAGTTGATGCTGAGAAAAAAGCTATGGCTTTCTTAGCAACTATCGAAGAAGCTTTAGTTAAAGGAGAAGAGGTTTCTTTCTTAGGATTTGGAAAATTTGAAGTAGCTGAAAGAGCTGCTAGAACTTGTAGAAATCCTCAAACTGGAGCAGAAATGAAAGTTGAGGCTAAAAAAGCTGTTAAGTTTAAAGCAGGAAAAGCTTTATCTGAAAAAGTAAATAAATAGTTCTATAATTTAAAAGAGACTACTGTGACTAAAAAGCAGTAGTCTTTTTCTAACTTTATACATTCTCTCTTTGAAAATACTCTAAAAGCTCCTTATGTTTTAATAGAGTAAATCTTTTTCTATTTACACTTATGAGACCTAACTCACATAAAATTTTTGTCTGTCTAGATACAGTTTCACGTTTTGCTCCTAACATTTCTGAAAGGTAGGTAATGGACAAGTCAAAGTTTATCTCTATTCCATCTTCTTTTTTTACACCAAAATCATTTCCTAGTTTCCATAGCATAGAAGCTATTTGTCTATCTACAGTTATTGAATTAGATATATTTTTTAATTGATGTGACATTATTCTATTTTTGCTTATTAATGATTCAATAACTCCTTTTGCTAAAGGGTAGCTTGTTTCTAATATTTCTACAAATTTATCTCTTGATATCTCTAAAAGTTTTGTTGGAGCAAGAATTTCACAACTTAAAGTTGTTGTATTTTCATAGATGATCACTTCATTCAAAACATCTCCCACTCCAAAAATAAATACAACCTTTCTTGTGTTATCTGGGTTTGGCTTATAAAGTCCTGCTACTCCTTCTAATACAAAATAAACTGTATTCATTTTTTCTTTAGCAGAATATATTAAATCCCCTTTTTTATACTCCTTTACTTTTGCAATATCAGATAGCTTTTCCTTGGTTTCTCTATCCAAATAGCTAAATAATTTTATTTTGTTTATTCCTCTTTTCAAGATAGACACCTCCACTTTTTAATTATATCCATTTTTTTCTTTTAAAATAAGCAAGCATTGCTAAAACTAATACAAACATTATTCCCAAAATTACAAAATAACCATATCTACTCTGTAATTCTGGCATATATTCAAAGTTCATTCCATATAAACTAGCTAAAAAACTTAAGGGCATGAATATAGTAGAAATAATAGCAAGAATCTGCATTATCTCATTGATTCCATTACTAATAGTAGAGTGGTATAGTTGAACCAACTCTGTTACTCTACTATTTAAAATATCCAAAGTATCATGTACTATTATTCCATGGTCAGATAGATCTGTTAAATATATCTTCATGTCTTCATTTAGATATTCAGCTACACTATTAGTTTGCAATTTAGTAATTAACTCTCTTATTGGTCCAATTGTTCTCTTTAATGTTGTTACTTTTTGTTTCAAAGTGATAATTGTCTGTAAATCCTCTCTTTCAGGTTCATTGATTACCTTAGATTCCAATCTATCTATTTCAACCTCAACCTCATCAAGTATCATAAAATAGTTATCTACAATTGTATCTAAAATTGCATAAGTTAAATATCCAACACTTCTCTTTCTCATTCTTGAATTAGGAGCCTCTATCCTAGCCCTTATAGAGTCAAAGACATCTCCTGGAGACTCTTGAAATGTAAGAAGATAGTCCTCTCCTACAATAAGGGACACTTGCTCATAGGTTATATCTTTAGATATTAAATTTAATTTTAACATTTTTATAACTATAAAAAGATAATCTTCCCTCTCTTCGACTTTTGCTCTTTGAGTACTATTAACCAAGTCTTCCATTAAAAGATTATCTAAGTCATAGAGTTTTCCAATCTCTTTTACTAAAGGAATATTATGAATTCCATCTATATTGATCCAAGTTATTCCCTTAAAATCTTTTTTTAATTCACTTAAATCACTCTTTTCATCAAAAAACTCTCTTTTAATAACACTATCATTATATGATAATAAATCTATATGTATTTTATGCTCTGGATTCTCACCAGTATAAATTATACTTCCTGGAGGTAATCCTATTTTTTTCTTTCTATTTGATGAAGTGTTCATCCAATTCACCTCACTCCCTTATGTATATTTTTATAAAATAATCATCTATCTCCCTTTGTATCTTTTCATCGTAACATATTAATTGTTTTTTTACTAATCTCTCTATCTTTTCTATTTCAATTTTTTTATCAGGATAGTATATTGGAGTTTCCTTTAAAGGTGTAGAATAGAACTCATAATTTTTTCCCTTTGTCTTTCCGTTATATTTAAACCATTTAAAAAAAGAGCTTGAGTTCATATATCCTAAAATATAAAATATATTTATATCCTCATTTTTAGTAGTAATAAAATAAATATCTGCACTTCCATAAAACTCTCCCTCATCATAGGAAAATTGATTTGTCTTACATCTTTGCCTAACTAATATTTTAGGTTTAGAAAATATCTCCTTTGATCTAGCCCATTGAAGTTGCCACCATTGAATCTGTCCAAATATGACCTCTCTTCTTTTGGAAAGCTTCTCATAATACTTCTCCAAATACTCTTTCAATTTTTCATCTAGCTTACTATCTCTATCTAGATAAAGAATCCAAAAACTATTTTTTTCATTGGTATACTTTCCCACATCTTTATTTTTATAAAAAGGTTTTAAGTACTCCTTAAACTCCTCTTTATACTCATTAAAAACAAAAGCTTCATCGCAACCTGATACTATTCCCTGGTTAATATTTACTAAATCTTTAAGCTTATAATTAGATATTTCCAATACTCTTTTATTATACTCCCTCACTTCACTATCAGCCAAGATCAATTTTAAATTTTCATCATAAATATCTCTATTAGATATATTAAATCTTTTTTCTACAGTTCCTATCTTTATTTTTTCTCTCTCTTCCTCTCTTTTTTCCCAACTAAAAATTATATTATGTTGCCCCTTTGCTTTGGAGAAAAGAGAGTTATCATAAAAAATTATCTCATTAAACTTTCCCTCTTCTTTTAGAACTCTTCTTAATTTTTTAGCACTATCTGCTTTGAGCCAATAGTTAGTAGTCAGATACACTAAGACTCCATTTTTATCCAATATTTCAACTGCTTTCTCTATGAAAAAATAAAAATAATCCATCTTAGCTTCATAATATTTTTTACCTAAATCTGTATTTTTTATCTCTTGAAATATCTCTTTATTATTTTTTTCTCCTAAGTATGGAGGATTTCCCAAAATTAGATTAAACCCTCCTTCTACTAAAAGTCCATTTTCAGTAAATACTTGACTTTCTCCCTCTAAGGAATAATGTTTTAGTAATTCTTTAATCTTAAGCTTAGTAATTTTTACTGCTTCCTCATTTATATCAAAACCTGTTATCCATTGAGGATTATAACTATATTTTCCCACTATCTCTTTAGATAAAATAATTAGCTCCTCTAAAGCTGGTAGAAGTAAATTTCCACTTCCACAAGATAGATCACAAACTCTCACCTTATTTAAGGTTGTTTCTGATCTACCATTTATTTCAAAATATAGTTTTATCCCTTTCTTAGCCATATCCTTTGCTATATCATTTGGGGTGTATACTTGGTAGTTATATTTTTTCTCCTCCATTAAAACACTTCCATTTTATTTTTTAATAAACTCTTTATCCAAAACATCATATATACAATTGAAAAGATAGAAAGTTTTAATATAGTGTTCTCTATCTTAAAACTTGCAAATAAAGCTATTATTGTAACTAATGAAACTTTAATAAAAAATATATAAAATCTCTTCAAACTAAAATTTATATATTTTTTTCTAAATACAACTAAAAGTAATAAAAAATTTACTCCTGATGCTATGGAAGTTGATAGTGCAAGTCCTCTATATTCCATCTTACTAATCAACAGAAAATTTAATACTATGTTGATTATTATTGAAATAATTGAGAATTTTACTGGGTAAGTACTATTTTTTACACTATAAAATGCTCTAGTCATTAAATATATTGCTGTATAAAAGTATAAACCTAAAGAGTAATATATCAGAGCTTGTGAAGTTACTCTTACTGCATCCTCTCCAAATTTTCCATAAGATAGTGTCAATCTTATTACTTCAGGAGCATAAAAAGTTAATACTGCAGTTGAAGGTATAATTAAAAACAATAAAATATTTAATCCCTTTACTATATTTTCTGTTGCTTCTTCTAAGTTATTTTTTGACATAGCCTTAGACAATGCAGGAAATATAACAGTAGATATAGACACACCAAAAACACCTACTGGAAGTAGGTAAAGTCTTGTGGCATTTTCCAATGCAGATACCCCCCCAGCTTCTAAATAAGAGGCAAACATCTGATCTATAATAGTATTTACCTGTCTTGCCACTATCCCTATAAGCATAGGACAGATCATTATAAATATCCTTTTTAAATATGGGTCTTTCCAATCTATTCTAAATGAATATCCCTTTACAATTTTAAAAAATGCTGGAAGTACTACTAACAGTTGAAAAACTCCCCCTATTACAACTCCATATGCAAGGGCATCTATTCCATAACTTTTTCCAAAATACATAGAAGCTAATATTATTGCTAAATTAAAAAATATTGAAGTAGATGCTGGAATAGCAAATTGTTTAAAATTATTTAGTATTGCACATATCATCCCTGATAAGCTGATAAAGATAAAATACACTGACATAATTTTTAAAAGTTTAGAAGCAATTATCTTAGTCTCTTCTGGGAATCCACTTACTATCCCAGCTATTATTTGATCTGAAAAAATTATCATAAGTAGTGTAATTATTGTACTAAATACAAAGAGTAAATTGATTATAGAAAAAATAAACTGTCTACTATTTTCCTCTCCCTCTGCTTCTACTCTTTCATTATAAAGGGGAATAAAAGAGCTTCCCAATGCTCCCTCTCCTAAAAGTTGTCTAAAAAAATTACTTATTTTAAAAGCACTAAAAAAAGCATCTGTCATAGCTGAAGCTCCAAAATAATAGGCTATTATTCCAGCTCTTACTAATCCTAGCACTCTACTTACCATTGTTATTATCATAACTAGAAGTCCACTTCTAAACATAAAAAACTCCTTATTAATTAAATTTTCTCTTAAAGTTTAATTTTTTCTAACCATTTCCCCTTCAATTAGGATAAGTCCCTCTTTATATAACTCAAGTAGAGCTAAAAAAATATATATTAGATGCATTCTTCCTTCAGCTTCAGAAAAAATTGAATCAAAGGTTCTATTTTGAGAATACAACTTTAAATATAACCTATCCATCTCATCTTTTAAAGTATATTTTTTTTCAAGCTCAAGCTCTAAAAATTCACCCTCTGTTTTTTCAATGTATCTCTTATAAGCAAGATATATATCACTAGCTTGAAGCTTTGATAAATCATACTCTTTAGGGGCTTTTTTTATTATCTTTCTACCCTCTCCCCTTGTATAAGAGATATTATACTCATTTTCCATCTCTCCAATTTTCAAAGAGATCTCCTTAAACACTTTATAATCCTCTAATCTTCTTTTTAACTCTTTCTCTTTATTTTCCTTTTCATTAATAGATAGAAGAGTAGAAGCTTTTATCTCTAAAAGTTCTGAAGCTATAACTAAAAACTCTACCTTTATATCTAAATTCTCATTTTGTGCTTCTTTTAAAATTCCAAGATATTCATCAATAATTTGAGATATTTTTATTTCTGATATACGTAGCTTTTTTTTCTCAATTAAATGCAAAAGTAAATCTAAAGGTCCTTCAAAGTTATCTATTTTCAATACTATATCCATCTTTTAACCTACTTACTATCTCAGTCCAATTTTTTACATCATTTCCTATTACTCTTTTCAACTCATCTACAGATTTAAATTTTTTCTCTTCTCTTAAATATTGCAGAAGTTCCACAGCTATAATTTTTCCATAGATGAACTGATTAAAATCTAAGATATTTACCTCAACACTTTTTTCTCCAGGTTTTAAAGTTGGATTAACTCCTATATTTACTACACCGTATCTATAGAAATCCTCTCCCTCTATTTTTACCTTAGCTCCATAAATTCCATTTTTAGGATAGATTCTTTTAGCCATCTCTATATTAGCTGTTGGAAATCCTAACTCTCTAGCTATTTTTTTTCCATGTATAACCTCTCCAAGTATAAGAAAATTATGCCCTAAATATCTATTAATTAAGCTAATATCCTCATTTTCTATCTCCTTTCTTATAAAAGTAGAACTTATTAGCTTTCCATCTAAATATACTGCTGGAATAACATTTACAGCTATTCCTCTCTCTTTTCCCAATCTCACCAGATCTTTACTTCTAGATTTTCCTCCCTCACCAAAAGAGAAATTAAATCCTACATATACCTCTACACTTCCTACCTTCTCTTTTAATATATCTACAAACTCCTCTGGTGTTAAATTGGAGAACTCCTTTGTAAACTTTTGAAGGATTATATATTCTACTCCCATCTCTTCTAAAAGATAGATTTTTTCATCTATGGTATTGATATTTCTAGGTGCTCTAGATATATCAATAAGCTCCATTGGGTGACTTGAAAAGGTAAATACTACAGCTTTTCCACCATTCTCTCTAGCTTTTTTTACAACAGATTCTATTAAATGTTGATGCCCATAATGTACTCCATCAAAAGTACCTATAGCCACATAACTATTTTTTAAACTCTCTTTAAATTCTAATATATTTTCTATTATTTTAACCTTGCTCATATTTTTTCCTCAATCTCTTCTTTTGTTAGATTATTATAAATCTCCTCTATTCTTCTAAACCTATTTCTTACCCCAGATTTAGATATTCCAATCATATCAGCTATCTCTTGAAGAGTACTTTCAGGATTTTTTAATCTCACATAGGCAATCTCTTCTAAAACTGGACTTAAAGAGTTTAATCCCATCTCTTTGTCAATGTATTTTATCATTTTTATCTGGTTGTTTCCAGTATTGAGAGTTTTTGTTTCATTAGCTACTTCCCAATTCATCTCTCTAATAGTTTTATTTTTTAAATCCTTAATCATAGTAGTCTCTTCATATTTAAAGAAAGACTGGATAGAACCTATCATTACCATTATATCCATTATATCTTCTGAATTTCTAAAATAGATTAGGGGTTTATTTCTCTTCATTGTTTTAAAAACTTTCTTTCCTTTTGCTGTTAGAATATTATAAAACTTATCTGCAGTTTCGTCATTATCCATAAAAAAATCTAAAGCATACTCTTTTTCAGGGTCTTTTATGTATCCACAAGAGAGAAATACCCCACGTATAAATCCTTTTAAAATCTCTTCACTAGCAAGAATTATCTTCTCACTAAAGCCTTTCATCTGCTCTATAAAATCTCTATATCCCTTTTGCCTTGGAATCACTATAATATACACATTATGCTCTCCTAATCTTTTAGATATAGAGTATTTTATCTCTATTTTTAAATTACTTACCTCTTTTATAAAATTATATACCCTTTTAGCTAGAGAAAGATTTTCCAATCTTAACTCTATTTTATTATTATCAAAAGCATTTTTACTAAAAAGTATAGCTGATAATTCTGATTTTTTCTCTATAAGGGTAATCATTTCATTATTTAAAATCTCCTCTTTTACACTATAGGTATAAGACATCTCCCCTCCTATTTAGTTTCTGCCCAATTTACTCCAATATTAGTATTTATCTCCAATGGAACAGAGTCAAACTTTACACTCTCTCTCATTATTTTTTCAATTTCTACTCTATACATATCAACTTTATCTTTTTCAATTTCAAAAATAAGTTCATCATGTACTTGTAAAAGTAAAGATATTCCCTCTTTATTTTTTAAGTATCTATATAACTCTATCATAACCTTTTTAATAATTTCTGCAGCAGTTCCTTGAATTACACTGTTTACAGCCATTCTCTCAGCTTGGCTTTTTATATTCTTATTTTTAGAATTGATTCCATCTATAAGTCTTCTTCTTCCAAAAAATGTTTCAGTATATCCATTTTTTTCAGTAAATTTCACTATCTCCTGTTCAAAACCTTTAACTTTAGGATATTGATTAAAATATCTCTCTATATATTCTGCTGCTTCCTTTTGACTTATTCCTAGCTCCTTAGCAAGGCCAAAAGCTGTCTTTCCATAGATAATACTAAAGTTTATAGTTTTAGCAATGATTCTTTGCTCCCTTGAAACTTCTTCACTATCACTTAATTCAAATATCTTTCTAGCAGTTAAACTGTGTAGATCCATATTATTTTGATAAGCAGCTCTTAAGTTTTCATCTCCTGAAAGCTGTGCTAATACTCTAAGTTCTATTTGAGAATAATCTATTCCCATTAAAACACTTCCCTCATCTGCCACAAAACCTTTTCTAATTTTTATCCCTTCATCAGTTTTTACAGGTATATTTTGTAAATTTGGATCAGATGATGACAATCTTCCAGTTGTTGTTCCTATCTGATTAAAAGTTGTATGTACTCTGTCTTTTTCATCTCTTAGTTTAGGAATAGCATCTACATAAGTATTTTTTAACTTAGCCAATTTTCTATATTCAAGAATATATTCAGCAATTTTAGCTCCATCATCTTTTAATTTCTCTAAAACCTCTTCATCAGTTGATAATCCTGTTTTAGTTTTCTTCACTGGGGGAAGATTTAATTTAAAAAATAGTACCTCTGCCAATTGTTTAGGAGAATTTATGTTAAACTCCTCATCAGCCTCTCTATATATGTTTTTCTGTAACTCAAGAATAGAATCCCCGAGTTCTTTTTCATATTCTGAGAAATAATTAGGATCTATTTTTATCCCTTTTCTCTCCATTGATGAAAGAATTTCAATTAATGGCATCTCTATATCTTTTAAAACCTTAGTTAGATCTCTATCTTCTAACTCCTCTTTTATGATATCGTAACATTCTAATATCCCAACAGTTCTTTCACATAGATATTTTCCATACTCTTCAGCATCTAAATTTTCGGGCTTTTCTTTTCCAAATTTATCACTATAACTACTTAATTCTACACTTGTTAAACTCTCTATAGGAGCTTCTACACTCTCTTTAGTTTGAGAAGAGATTAAATGATAAGCTAACATTAAATCTAATTCACAATTTTTTATTTCTAAGCCTCTATTTAAAAGATTTTTTAAATTATAAGTAATAATCTTTCCACTATAAGAATCAAAAAATTCCTGTATCTCTCCACAACTTATATCACAACTTTCTATCACAGGATTTGGATCAAATAGAGATATATTTGCTCCTATTTTACTTTCACACTTTCTTTCAAAGGGGAAGTAGTAATCTTCATTAAAAGAGCTAAAAGCTATTCCATACTCTGTATAATAGACCCCTATAATCTCTACCTCTTTCATTGCTTTTTTTAAATTTTCTATATCTGACTTCCCATTTAAGACTTTAAAAGTTCTCTCTTTAGTCGTTCTAGCCTTACTCTCTCTACTTTCTATTAATACGCCCTCTTCTGCTCCTACACTTTTTTCCTCTAAATTCATCTTTTTAATTAAAGCTTTAAACTCTAAAGTTCTAAATAGCTCTAATAACTTTTTATTATCAATATTGTAAGTTAAATCCTCTAAACTGAAAGTTAGTGGAACCTCTTGGCAAATTATAGCTAACTCTCTACTCATGAAAGCTATATCTTTGTCCTCTTTTAAATTAGTTATAAGAGCTTTTCCCACTCCTGATATCTCAGTTAATGACTCAATATTCTCATATATTCCCTCTAAATTATGGTATTTCTCTAGCATAGGAATTGCTTTTTTAGGTCCTATTTTTCTTACTCCTGGAATACCATCACTAGAATCTCCAATCAGTCCAAAAAGATCTGGAATCATTTTAGAAGTAACTCCTAAATACTCTATAACATCCTCTTCAGTTCTTATTATTTTAAATTTATCTCCACCCTCTCCTTTTCCAAGTAGAGCTATATTTATATTTTCATCTAAGATTTGAGCTAAATCTTTATCCCCAGTAATTACAAAAACCTCTACTCCTTGAGCAGAAAAATTTTTAGCTAGGGTCCCTATAACATCATCAGCTTCATACCCTTCTATTTTAAATCTATTTATATTGTAACAATCTAAAAGCTCCTCTATTCTTGGAATCTGTATAAGTAAATCTTCAGGGGCAGATTCTCTTTGAGCTTTATAATCTTTATAGATTTCACTTCTTTTTAAAGAAGCTCTTTTCACATCAAATGCAGCTCCTATATAATCTGGAGAAAACTCTTTTATTATACTCATTAAAGTATTTACGAAACCATAAACAGCACCAGTAGGTTCTGTTTTTGTCCTAAAATTCATATTAGCAAAATATGCTCTATACATCATAGCACTTACATCTAAAAGTACAGCTCTTTTTTTCATAAAGTCCTCCATTTTCTTATTCATTTTACTGTATTATTATATCATAAATACCATTATTTTGCTCTAATATTTTTACCAAAATGGTAATTTATAAAAATATATACTTAATCTATTTTTTATGCTATAATTAGCTAAAGCATAGAAATAAATTAGGAGGTAATGAGAAATGAACGTTGTTGTTTTAGTTGGAAGATTAACAAGAGACCCTGAATTAAAATTTGGACAAAGTGGAAAAGCTTATTCAAGATTCTCTTTAGCTGTAGATAGACCATTTTCTAAAGGAGAGGCTGACTTTATAAACTGTGTTGCCTTTGGAAAAACTGCTGAACTTATAGGAGAGTACTTAAGAAAAGGAAGAAAGGTTGGAGTTAATGGAAGACTTCAAATGAATAGATTTGAAATGAATGGTGAGAAAAGAACATCTTATGATGTTTTAGTTGAAGCTATAGAGTTTTTAGAATCAAAAGGTTCTTCAGATTCTATGGGAGGATATGAGCCAGACTACTCTGCTCCTGCACCAAAATCTGCCCCTAAAGAGGTAGAAGAGATTCCTTATGAGGATGATGACGAGTTCCCATTCTAATAAAAGAATTTAATAGTATAAAAGGGAAAATTTTACCTAGTTCATTTATAGTAAATTTTCCCTTTTTCTTTATTTACATTTACCTAAATTTTAATAAAAAATCTCTACTTCTGCTCTTCTTTTATACTCTTTTTCTAATTCTTCTTTGTGATATATGAAATTCTCATCATCAAAATACTTTGCTCCCATAGGACATTTCTTTACACAAGCACAACATTTTATGCAGGTTCCACTAACTATATCAACAGCATCTTTTTCAATAGCTGACATTGTACATATTTCAGCACATAACCCACATTTATTACATCTCTTCATATCTGTCTTAGGCTTCACTTTTCTTATATCTATTGAATTTCCTTTAGAGTCTTTAGGCTGATAGTACCATCTATATGGAGTCTCTCCTTTGATATAAAGTTTCTCTTTTAAATATTTTTCGCTTTGAATATTTTCAAAAATTTTTTGAGCTAGAATTTTTACTATTTCAAAATCTCGAGCGTCTGGTCTTCCCTTCCCCAATTCATTGGAAAAAGAATGCTCTCCCACAAATGCTCCAGCTCCTACTGGAATAAATCCATCTTTAGATAAAATATCTCTCAATTCTATAAGAGCATCATCATAACTCCTATTTCCAAACATTACAATAGGTACTACTAAAGCTCCATTCCCTTTAATTGTATCTAAAAACTTTAACAATACGTTTGGAACTCTCCCAGCTATGACAGGAACTCCAAATATAACTATATCCTCTTTACCAAAGGAATACTTTTTTTCTCTTTCTTTTTTTAAGGAAAAATCTATATTACTTCTGGTCAATTTTAAATTTTCAGCAAGTTCATCTGCTAATCTTTTAACTATTTTTTCTGTAGTTCCAGTTCCACTAAAATACATACTCCATACTTTTCTCATAACTTTCACCTTTTATAGTAAAAGGAGAAAAACTCTCCCCTATTAATTTATAGTTCGATAATTTTTCTCCTCATATAATCTTTTAACTATTGACTATTTTTATTTATTACATATGAATAGATATTCCAGGTCCTATTGGAAGTCCTATTAAGAACCAAACAATCATTAACATTGTCCATCCTACTAAGAAACACATTGAATATGGAAGCATTAATGAGATAAGAGTTCCCATTCCACTCTCTTTTTTATACTTTTGCATAAATGCCACAGCCATAGCAAAGTATGACATTAATGGTGATATTATATTTGTTGATGAATCCCCTATTCTGTAAGCTAATTGAGTAAACTCTGGAGTATATCCTAATTGCATTAACATAGGTACAAATACTGGAGCCATAATTGCCCATTTAGCTGAAGCTGATCCCATGAATAGATTGATAAATCCTGTTAAGAAAATAAATGCTACGATTAAAGGTAGTCCTGTAAATCCAATAGCTTTAAGAGTATCTGCTCCACTTACAGCTATAACAGTTCCTAGATTTGTATATCCAAAGTATGCTATAAATTGAGAAGCTGTAAATACTATAGCCATATATCCACCCATACCAGCTAAAGCTTTACTTATTAATTTAGCAACATCTTTATCATTTTTTATAGTTTTAGCTGCATATCCATAAACAATACCAGGTAGTAAGAAAAATAACATCATTGATGTGATTAATCCGTTAGAAGTCCAAGCTTTTAAAGTTCCATTTTCTCTAAATACTCCATTTGCTGGAATAGTACAGAAAGCTATAATTGCTACATATACAATCATAACTATGAAAGCTGCTCTCAATCCCTTTCTTTCCTCTTCTGAAATAGAGTTCATATCCACTTCGTGCTCTCCTTCATATTTACCAAGTCTTGGCTCTATAACCTTCTCAGTTATAAAAGTTCCTAAAGCAGTAATTAAGAAAGTTGACACAAACATGAAGTAATAGTTAGCAGTTGCATCTACAAAGTAATTAGGATTTAATAATTTTGCTGCCTCTGTTGTAATTCCTCCTAATAATGGGTCTAAAGTACCTAATAGTAAGTTAGCCGAGAACCCTCCTGATACTCCAGCAAAAGCCGCTGTAAGTCCAGCAAGTGGATGTCTTCCAAAAGATAAGAAGATAACTGCTCCAAGTGGAACAAGTACAACATACCCAGCATCTGAAGCTATATTTGACATAACTCCTGCAAATACAACAACTGCAGTAATAGCTTTTTTAGGTGTTGACATAACTATTTTCTTAATTAGTGCAGACATAAGTCCACTTCCTTCACACACACCAATACCAATAACTCCTATTAACACTGTTCCTAAAGGAGCAAACCCAGTAAAGTTCTTAATCATAGAGTTAAATATATATCTGATTCCTTCACCAGTCATAAGTGATCTAACTTTTACTGTTGTCTCTTCAAAATTTCCAGTTGTCTTATTTAAAGCTTCATATGTAACTGATAATCCCATTTTAGCAGATATTCCAGAGATTAAAATAATAGCTACACAGAATAAAAAGAATAAAGTTACTGGATGAGGTAATTTATTTCCTCCTACTTCGATAAAATCCAAAAATTTGTTGACAAAACTTTTCTTTTCAACATTTTGTTTTCCCATACTTCCCTCCTAAATTTATATAAATATAACAAAATCAGAACTATTTTTGTATAATTTTAACAAATAGTTCTACTCAATTATACTTTATTTTAAAAATAAAATCAATATATAAATTTTATTTTATAAATTTATTCCTTTTATTTAGTAAATATACATGTTATAATACCTTTGAGGAGGAGTCAATGAAAGATAATATTGCATTAATTGGTTTTATGGGAAGTGGAAAAACAACCATAGGAAAAATCCTTGCTAAATACTTGGATATGAAATTTATTGATATAGATAAAATGATAGCTGCCCGTGAAAAGAAAAGTATTCCAGAGATATTTGCAGAAAAAGGTGAACAATACTTTAGAAAATTAGAAAGAGATATTGTTTTTGAAGAATCTCTCAATAATAATATTGTTATTGCCACAGGTGGTGGTGTCATTATTGATAATGAAAATATTAAAAATTTAAAAGAATCTTCTTTTATTGTCTATCTTGATTGTACCATTGAATGTATATATGAAAGAGTTAAACATAGTAAAAATCGTCCTCTTCTCAATGTTGAAAATATGTTTGAAAAAATACAGGAACTTCATCAAAAAAGAGAGTTACTTTATAAGATTTCTAGTGATTTTACAGTAAAAATTGATATAGATAGCAATATGTATGACACTGCTGAAAAAATAAAAAAAGCTTATATAGAAAGTTAATTAAAGGAAGTGGTTTTGATGTTTAAAGAAAGCAGAGTAAGTGGGAAGATAGCTTTAGTTACAGGAGCTACTAGTGGAATTGGAAAATCTTGTGCTATTGCTCTAGGAAAATTAGGAATGAATCTTATTATTACAGGAAGAAGAGAAAATCTTTTAGCTGAATTAAAAGAACTACTCGAAAAAGAGTATCAAGTTAAGGTTTTAACAGTAAAATTAGATGTTAGAAATTCAAAGGAAGTTTATGATAAATTAAGATCTCTTCCAGAAGAGTGGAGAGATATTCATGTTCTTGTTAACAATGCTGGTTTAGCTTTAGGGTTAGATAAGTTATATACTAATACTCCTGAAGACATTGATACTGTTATTGACACAAATGTTAAGGGCCTTTTATATGTTACTAATGCTGTTGTTCCACATATGGTAGAAAAAGGACTTCCTGCTACTATTATTAATATTGGTTCAGTAGCTGGAGATGCTGCTTATGCTGGTGGAGCAGTATATTGTGCTTCAAAAGCTGCAGTAAAAGTTCTATCTGATGGACTTAGAATCGATTTAGTAGATACTAAAATAAAGGTTACTGATGTTAAACCAGGACTTGTTGAAACAGATTTTAGTATGGTTAGATTTAAGGGAGATGAAGAGAGAGCTAAAAAAGTTTATCAAGGTATAGAGCCTCTTACTCCTGATGATGTTGCTGAAACTGTAGCATATATTGCTAATCTTCCAACTAATGTCCATATAGCTGAGATTACAATGGTATGTAATAATCAAGCTGATGGACGTACTACATTTAAAAAAATATAAAGGAGTTAAAATTGGAAAAATATTTAATCAACAAAGAAGAAAAAGAAAGCTATCTGGAAAAATTTCCTACTTTAGAGTGTGAAGAGTCTATTGGTATAGATTATGATGGCTATATCTCTATCAAATGTAAAAAAATCACTGGTACTTGTACTTATAAAAATTCTGGTAAAAACGAATACCATAATTGTAAATTATTAAATAAATAAAAATTTAACTTACTAAGGGGAGAACTTAAGAATTACTCCAGACTACAA
>DXSD01000024.1 GCA_019410665.1 Fusobacterium sp. | reverse complement strand
ATTGCGTAAGCACTAGCGATTGGAAGTAAACTTTTTTCCTTTTATATTATTGAATTATTTTATTTTTGATTTCAATTTAAGAATTTGTAAATCCCCAAATTATTAAAATGTAAGCTCTTGAATATTTTCTTCTGGCTTCTCATCTAAAGGAACAACTTGATAAGCTACCTTAGAAAAATCTATTTTTTTCAAATCAACCTTTCTAATTTGACTATTATACATAGTTTTATAGTAGAACTCCCTATCACTTAAACTACTAATAGCTGTCCATTGAGTAGCACTACTCAAATCTTTTGGTATGCTATTTTTATGCTCAGCTGGATACTCTACCCCTATTGGTAGATCGAAATTATTTAAAATATGAAAAGCCTCTACAACTCCCTCTTTACTATTTTCTATTGGTCTCATAGTAGATAGATAGTAAAAAGCTCTTACAAATCTTGAAGGTGGAGTTATATCTCCAGGTAATCCCATTGCCCCTGTTCCAGCACCAAAAGAGAATATCTCTTGCCCATTTACACTATAATTTTTTGCATTTCCAGAGTATACATTTATATAGTTATTTAAATTTTTTACATGCCACTCATAATCTGGAGAGTTAGTAATAACACCAACTTTATTTTCATGAATTTTTACCTCTCCATTATTAACAATCTCTATAACTATATTACCTCCCTGAGCATCACTAACTCTCCAATGAGCAGTAGGTAAAGGATTTCCCTTTTCATCATAAGCAATATTTACTACCTTTATATCTTTTATAGCTTTTTTTACCTCTTCAACAGTTGAAAAACTTGATAATAACCAACTAGTTAGTTGCATATCCACTATTGATTTCTTAGCTATCTTTTTATTATACTTAGTAAGGCTTCCATAGTGTGGAAAATAGAATAGTCCAGCATTTAATCCTGCCTCATTCATTCCCTCTCCAACAAACATTTCATTGATAAGAGTAGCTCCAACAAATCCATACTTAGCCTTCCATTTATGCCCTTCAAATTTTCCCTCTGGAGTAAGTGACTGAAACTCTCTTCCTCTAGGAGAGATTACAAGCTGACTGTTCAAATTTCCCTCTCCATACTCTATAGTTCTAGCTTGAATAAACTTATTATCTCCTGTTTTTATAGTGATACCAGTACAAGCAAGTATGACACTAGAAAAAACTAGAAATAAGCTAACTGTCAATTTAAAAACTCTTTTCATCTTAGCCCTCCTTAAACTTTTTATCGGTATATTATACCATATAACTTTAGAATTTCAAAATCAATAACTATTCTTTGATACTCTACGTAAACAAATACAAGATAATATAGCCAAAATAGCAAAAACCATTCCTCCAAAACCAACATAATCAAAACCTACATATTTTGCTATCAAACTTCCAGAAAATGAACCCGTTGCTATCCCAAAATTAAAAAATACAGGACTTAATCCAGAAGCTAAACTCTCACACCCTTTATTTTCCTTTGAGGCTACATTTAAAAAATAGATCTGACTTGGAGAATTCATTAAATACATCAAACACCCTAATATTAAAATTATGGTTCCACCAAAAATCAAACTTCCAAAAGAAAAAATCATTATTCCCATAAAAAGAGCCTGTAAAAAATAAACTCCCAACATATCTCGCATATCATATTTTTTAGCGAGATAACCAGAAAGAACATTACTTATGAGGGCTGCTATTCCAAAAATTGAAAGAGCCAATCCTGTATATTTAGACTCTATGTGCAACTTATCTTGTAAAATTGGAGTTAAATATGTATAAAAATTATAAGTTGCTCCTGAACTAAACATAACTCCCAAAACACCAAATATTATTTTTTTATTTAAAAATAAAGAAAACTGTCCAAATAAGCTTTCTGCTTTTTGATGTTGAATTTTTGGAAGTACTCTATACAAAATAATTGTTAAAATAAAAGAAGCTATCATTATTAAAATAAAGGTCATTCTCCAACCTATAATCCTACTTAACATTGTAGAAATAGGAACTCCTAAAACAGAAGCTACACTAAACCCAGTAAAAATAAGAGCTATTGCTTGAGGTACAGAATTTTCCTCTAAAATATCCTTTGGAAATGTTAAAGCAACAGATAATAAAGCCCCACTAACAAGAGCTATAAAAATACGAGCTATTGTAAAAATAAAATAATTAAGGGCAATAGCACAAAGAAGATGAGCTAACACAAATAATAGCATACACACAACTATAAAAGAGTGTCTTTCCTTTTTTCCAGCATAAGCTGAAGTAAATGGCGTTCCTAGAGCATAAATTATTGCAAAAACTGAAACCACATACCCAGCTGTTGTCAAAGAAATATTTAATCCTTTTGCTATCTCTGGTAAAATTCCTATTACTATAAATTCACTTGTTCCAATTAAAAAACTAAGTACAAATAGAGATAAAACTATTGGATTTAAAATCCCTTTTCTTTTTTTTAAACCACTTTTCATATTCTTTCCTCCTTAATATTAACATAAAAAGAGGAGAAAAATTTCTCCTCAAATTACTCTTTATTTTCTTTTAAATTAGAAAAGTCCAGGGATATTAATTCCACCAGTTACTTTTCCCATTTCAGCTTCAGCTAACTCATCAGCTTGTCTCATAGCTTCTCTTACTGCAGAAACTATTAGATCCTCTAACATCTCTTTATCTTCAGCTGCCTCTTTAACTATATCATCAGTTAATTTAACCTCTAATAACTCTTTTTGTCCATTAACTTTTACAGTTACAGCTCCTCCACCTACTGAAGAAGTTAACTCTTTCTCTTTAAGCCCCTCTTGAACTAATAACATTTGTTGTTGCATAGCTTGAGCTTGTTTTAATATATTCATTTGGCTTCCTGCACCTTGTGTTTTTCCACCTTTTAATTTTCTTACCATTCTAACTATCCTCCTGATATTTTTTTCACTAACACTGATTATAACATATATTACCACTTTTTTTCAACTGATTTCTACATATTATATGGAAAAAAGTAAATTGGCTTAAAATACAGCTCTCTCTCATATATTGTTTCTGATACCCCTTCAAAAAAACTTCTAAAAGGTAGATAATTTTTTAGAATTTTATCTAGTTTTTCACTCTCTTTTATCTCTACAACTGAGTAATCCTTTAATTTTAAATCTTTAGCTAGAGATTCAATTGTTTTTTCCAATCCCCCAATCTCATCTATTAATCCTAACTCTTTTCCCTCTTCTCCTAGCCACACTTTTCCTTGAGCAATAGTATGTACATAATTTCTATCTAAACCTCTTCCTTGAGCTACTACATCTAAAAACTCACTATATACCTTTACACTTGAAGCATATATCTTCTCCTCATCTTGGGCACTAAATTTTTTAGTTAAAGAGTAAAGATCAGAATACTCACCCTTTTTAATACTCTCTATATTTACATCTATCTTGTTCATAAGTTCATTGAAGTTAGGAATTAAACTTACAACACCTATTGATCCTGTAATACTCTCTTTATCAGCAAATATTTTATCTCCAGCAACAGCTATATAGTAACCTCCTGAAGCTGCTACTCCACCTATTGAAATGTACACAGGTTTAATTTTCCCTATATCTCTCACTTTCTTATTTATCAGATTAGAAGCAAGAGCTGACCCTCCTGGTGAATTTATTCTTAAAACAATACCTTTTATGCTATCATCTTTAACTGCCCTATCCAATTCAGCAAAAATACTTTCAGGAGTTATACTCTTTCCAATATTTCCTTTCTCACCCCCTAAAAGAATTGATCCCTCTCCATAGATTACTGCTATTTTCTCCTTTGAGATTTTAGAACTCTCCTCATACTCTTCAATAGGGACAATTCTCTTTGAACCAATTAAATCTTTTATCTCATTTTCATAAGCAAAGTCATCTATTAAATTAAATTTTTTCATCTGATAAGGTTCGGCAGAAACAAAATCTCCTGCTAACACTCTTTCATTAAACAGATCTTTTGAAATTCCTCTTTTATTAGTTACCTCTTCTATAAAGTTCTCATAAACTTTATCTAACATTCTCACAATGTTACTTCTATACTCTTGTGACATTGTTTCTCTAACATAGTTTTCTCCATAAGATTTATAATCTCCCACATGAATAACATTAAATTTTACTCCTAATTTATCTGCTAGTCCTTTGTAATAAGGTAGTTGATTATAGTATCCTGCTATATTAACTCCAGCAGTCATTGTTGGTGGCATAAATATTTTATCACTATGAATAGCTAGTAAATAATTTCTATTATCTAAATTAATTCCATAGGATATAACTTTTTTCCCACTTTTTTTCAAAAGCTCAAGTTTATCTCCAAGTTCTGAAATCTGAGCTCTATCTAAAGTTAAGTTATCTATCTTAAGAAATACTCCCTCTACTCTACTATCATCTTTTATACTATCTAACTTTTTTAAAATAGAGTAAAAATTCATCTCTCCTTCCATTAAAAATTTAGGAAGAGCCTCTAATTTTTCAGGATACTCCTTTCCTAAATCTATCTCTACATAACTACCATTTTTTAGGGTAGGTTTCTCCTCTTCCATAGAGTATTTTAAAATAGCTCCTGCAATCCCCCCAATTACAATCAACATTAAGGTAAATTTTATAACAAAGGAAAAAATCTCTTTTATAATAAATAAAAGTGTTCCTAAAATAAATTTTTTAATAAATCCTAAAATTTTCATACTCACTCCTTTAAGAAAAAATAATTCTGATCTTTTTCTCCAATTTTCTAGGTATGACAAAACTTTTTTCTGTCACTGTTTTCAAAGCATAAAAAGGCTTATTTTTATAGTTCTTTCTCTCTCTATTCTCTTGGTATATCTCCTCTTCTATATCATTTTCAAACTCTACCCAAGAACCTATCTCCTTTTTTATAGTTCTTTGAATCACCCTGTTTTTTTGATTGGAATTTTCTATCTCCTCTGGAGTTCTCCAAAGATGATTATCCCTATCATAAACAGCTATATATGGGATTTTAAAAACATTTAAAAGTTTTATAAATTGAGGAATCAAGCTTTTACTTCCACACTCTAATATAGAGTAATCATACTTGTGTATTCCCAATCTTTTTGAAAGATAACCTAAAACTATCTTATCAGTTTGTCCCTCTACTAAGATAACCTTTTTAGCAAAGAAAAGTTCACTTCTATCTGGATTTATCCAATAGTTCATATTAAAGTTTTTTACCTCGTCTCCTGAAAATAAAAATCCTTTAAATTGAAAAATCTTACTTCCACTTCCCTCCTCTTTTCTTACTATACATATTGATTTATACATATGTAAACTTATAAAATTACTTGAATGGGTAGCTGCATATATCTGTGCTCCTAACTTTGTCAATATACACATATTATGAAAAAGCTCCTTCTCTTTTTGAGGATGAAGATAGAGTTCTGGTTCTTCAAAAATTATTAGAGCATCATTTAAAATTGAATGTTTCCCTATACTTGAATATTTAGCCAAAGAACAGAAAATCTCAAATATTAAATTCCTATATAAACCTCTACTTGTATACTCACTTTGAAGTTTATTAAAAGTTTTTACTATCTCATTTAATGTTTTAGGTTGATCTATCCTATTTTTTTCCAATATTTTTAAAAGTGAGTGTATAAAAAATTCTGTTTGCTCCTTTTCAGAGAAAGATGGAACAAATAAAATAGGGGTACTCTCTGAAATTAGTAGATACTCCTCTTGGTCTATCTCCTTCCAAATGTTGTTGTGCAAAATAGAGTATTTCACCTCATTTTCCTTATAAACTTCCACTCTCAACCAGATATTTTTATTTGAAACAGTTATCTCCTTTAACTGAAAACTCTCTTTATAATAGTTATAGAAACGTCCCTCTAATTTTAAATAACTCTCTCCATTTCTTAAATCTTTAGACCTAAAATTTCTGTATCCTAAAAAAAACATAATTGCTGACATAATACTTGATTTTCCACTGTTACTCTGTCCTATAAAAAGCATTAAGTTTTCAAATTTTATGTCTATCTCTTCAATACACTGCCAATTTTTTATTCTTAACTCTTTTAAATACATATACTCACCCCTATTTCCCCCATTAAATTATACCATACTATGAGAAAAAATCTATTAAATTTCTATTTTCATTGACTTTTTGAAAAAAACTAACTATAATTTTGATGAGATATTTTTTTATTACATGAGGTGAAAAAATTGTTTAAAAAGATAATTTTAGGGATGACACTACTTAGTACTCTTGCTTTTGGAATTGATTTAAGCAGAGAAGAGTGTATAAAAGAGATTTACAGTAATTTACACATAGATGATAAATTAGAGTATTCTACCTTCTTAAAAGCTATCCATGGATACAATAAAATTCCTAGCAAAAAAGAGGGGTATATTACAATTGTAGACTTTTCTAAACCTTCAAGTGAAGAGAGATTTTTTGTAATAGATTTAGAAAATAAAAAAGTGGATTACATAACTTATGTAACCCACGGAAAAAATACAGGTTTAGATATGGCTGTAAAATTTTCTAATAAAATGAACTCATATCAAAGCTCATTAGGTTTTTACCTAACTGATAATACCTATAATGGAAGTAATGGATACTCTCTAAGATTAAGAGGACTTGAACCTGGTATAAACTCCAACGCTTTAGATAGAAATATAGTAGTTCATGGAGCTGACTATGCCACTAAAGAGTTTATGGAGAAATATGGTTTCCTTGGTAGAAGCTTAGGTTGCCCTGCTATTCCTGAAGAGATATCTAAAGAGGTCATTGATCATATAAAAGGTGGTACTGTTTTATATATCAATGGAAATGACGAAAGCTACTTTGAAAGAAGTAACTTTGCTAAATTATAAGAAAAATAGTGCTATTCCTAAAACAGAGATACAAGCTCCAAGTATCTCTTTTATTTTTATTCTCTCTTTAAATAACAGATATGATAAAGGTATTATTATAATTGGGCTTGTTGAAGATATAGTGGAGATAACTCCAGCACGTCCTAAATTTAAAGCAGCAACTAAAAAGGTAATTCCAGCTGTTGCTGATATTGTTCCCCCTGTTATAAGTAGAAGATTTTTTCTATCTCTAGCTGTTAAAAATAGTTTTCCCCAATGCTTTTTCACTGTTAAAAAGATAATAAACACCCCTAAAGCACAAAACATTCTAATCTGTGTTGAAGAGCTTGGAGAGTATCCAGCAGATCCCATCTTAGTAAACACTATTCCTATAGCTTCAAATATTGTAGCTATACATATGTAGAGTAATCCCTTTGTAGATATTTTTCTCTCATCACCTTGACTTTTTGGTTTAAGAACTACCAATAAGACTCCACTACAAGTAATAACCATAGCTAATACTTGCAAAAGTGTTAAAGTTTCTCCTAAAAAGAGATAACCAAATAACCCAACTATAAGAGGAGTCATTGTCATAAAAAGCATACATATTCTTGCCCCAATTAAGACATAAGATTCATAGAGAAAAAAATCTCCTAAAAATAGTCCTATTACTCCTGAAATTCCTAAAAACTTCCAATTATATGGAGTAGAGTCAAGGGGTAAAAACATACCCCTCTCTCCATAAGAAAACACTCCCAAAAGAAATATTCCCATAAAAAGTCTAATTACATTAACAGATACACTATCAGCTTTTTTTGAAGCATGTTCAAAAAATAGTGAACTTACTGCCCAACCAAGAGCTGTTATAAGTGCAAAAAACTCCCCTAAATAAGCCACCTTAACCTCCAAAATATATATTTTTATCTAATTATTTATTTTTACAATATTCATATAATCCTTTTACATGTACACCAGAAGCACCTTTTTTATACCATTTAGATGAGTTATCATAAGCAGTTCCTGCTATATCCATATGTGTCCATGGAGTATCTTCAGCGAAAATTTCTAAGAATTTAGCAGCAGAAATCGCCCCTCCCCATCTATTTCCAGCATGTTTAATATCAGCTACTTCTGATTTTAATTCCTCTCCAAACTCCTCATCAAGAGGCATTCTCCAAACTCTCTCTCCATGTTTTTTACAAGCTTTTTCAAGTTCAACATAATTTTCATCACTATTTGAAAATACTCCAGTTATAAAAGTTCCTAAAGATACCATCATAGCTCCAGTAAGAGTAGCTACATCTATCACTTCACTTACTTTTTCATTTCTAACTATATAGGTAATAGCATCTGCTAAAGCAAGTCTTCCCTCAGCATCTGTATTGATTATCTC
The DNA here is from genome assembly GCA_019410665.1 of Fusobacterium sp. GTDB lineage: Bacteria > Fusobacteriota > Fusobacteriia > Fusobacteriales > Fusobacteriaceae > Fusobacterium_A. The sequence goes on along the minus strand of DXSD01000024.1, from coordinate 15,232 downwards.
AACACTTTTTCCATTCATAGATCTGATAATATCTCCAGGTCTATATGAATTTCCACTTACAGCATTTTCACAAGCTGGAACAACAGCTACAATATTTTTAGCTACTTTATTTTTAGCTAGGGCACACATAGTTCCTATTACTGTAGCTCCCCCTGTCATATCATCTTTCATATTGAGCATAGAGTCAGCTGGTTTTAAACAAAGTCCTCCAGTATCATAAGTTAATCCCTTTCCAACTAATCCCACAATATTTTTTGACTCAATATCTCCAAAATATCTCATAACTATAAGTTTAGGTTTAGTTTCAGAAGCCTTTCCTACATTGTATAACAGATTCATATTTAACTCTTGTATTCTATCTTCATCTAAGACCTCTACCTCAAAGCCAAAATCCTCTCCTAACTTAACTACTCTCTCAGCTAAAGTTTCTGGATTTATTATATTAGCTGGTAAATCAACTAAATTTCTTGTTACATCAGTAGCCTCATTTAAAATTAAAGCTTCTGAGATATCCCACTCTTCAAAAGAGAAAAATTCTATATCAATCTTCTCAGATTTTTTTTCTTTAAACTCATCAAAAGAGTAGTTTACATTTCCCTCTATCTCACAAAGAATCTCTGGTTTAGTCAACTCTCTTCTATTAGTTGAGATTAATATACTTCCCTTTTTACCAGAAAGATACTTAAACATTACCTCTCTAAAAAGATTTTCTGTAACCTCTTCTCTTTTACCAAAACCTAAGATATCCAAAGAGATCAATTGATCTTTTTGAATAAAATCTATTGATAAAACCTCTCCTTTCTTTCCAGTAAAACCATTTTTCTCTTTAAGTCTCTCTATTAAATCCTTCTCTTTCTTTAATAGATGGTCACAATAATTCTCCTCTCCCTCAACTACTAAAATAAGATTTTTATCATAAAATTTTTCTAGTTTATCAATTACTTTCATATCTCACTCCTTTTAATAAAGTTTATACTACATTAAAAAGGCTACCATCTTGGTAGCCTTAATCTAACTATTTTTTAGACGGCTCTATATGTCCGTAATCTCCATCTTTTCTTCTATAAACTATGTTCATCTCTCCAGTTTCAGCATTTGTGAATGGGAAGAAAGCTCTATTTAAAATCTCTAATTGAAGAATAGCTTCCTCTACATCCATTGGCTTTGGTGGTAAGTAAACTTTTACAACATTTACAGCTGCTTCTTTCTCCACTGTATTTGTCTCTGGATCATACTTAACCTTTCTAATCATTGGCTCTCTTGATTGAACAGCGTCTCTAATTTTAGCCTTATGTTTTTTAAGTTGTCCCTCTAAGATATCTGAAACTTCATCAATAGCTGCATATAGATCTGCATCTGTGCAAGAAGCTTTTACAGTACTTCCACCTAGGTAAGCTAACACTTCTGCTGTATGATAATTACCAGTTTTTAATTTTACAGCTGATAAATTAATGGCTAGTTCTATTATACCGTCGTGATACTTTTCAACCCTTCCTAATTTAGTCTCTGCGTAATTTTTGATTGCATCTGTTATAACTAATTGTTTTCCATGGATAGTCATTTTCATAATACCACTTCCTTGTTGTATCTTTTGTTTTGTTACTTTATTATACTCCACAAATTGCCAATTTCCTTTTTTTTATTTAAATTTTTTTTACTCCTCTACAAGCACACCTTTTTTTAGATAAACTTGTTTATCAGAGATCTCTGCTAAATCCTTTGAGTGAGTTACAACTATTATAGTTTGCTTCTCATTTTTATTGATATCCTTCAAAATTTTAAATATCATCTCACTAGTTTCTTCATCTAAATTTCCTGTAGGTTCATCTGCTAATAGAATCTTAGGAGAATTGATCAATGCTCTAGCTATTGCAACTCTTTGTTTCTCTCCTCCAGATAGTTGAGAAGGTTTATGCTCCTTTCTCTCTCCTAATCCAACTTTTTCTAGCAACTCTCCAGCTCTTTTCTCAATCTCAGCTTTTTTTTCAAAATTATTTAGCAGTGCTGGTAACATTACATTTTCTAAAGCTGTAAACTCTGGTAAAAGATAGTGAAATTGAAAAACAAAGCCTATCATCTGATTTTTTATTCTATCTCTTTCAGCTTCAGATAGACTCTCCACCTCTTGTCCACCAATAAATATTTTTCCTGAATCAGCCTTATCTAATAGTCCAATTATATTCAGTAAAGTTGATTTTCCAGAACCAGAACGTCCCAATATTGAGATAAACTCCCCCTCATTTACAGAAAAATTAAGATTATTGATTATGTGTAACTCCTCTACACTTCCACTATATTTTTTTTCTACTCCTTCAAGTTTTAAAATTTCATTACTCATGTCTTAATGCCTCCACAGTTTCCATTTTTGCTCCTCTATATGCTGGGAATATGCTAGATAAAAAGATAATTCCCAAGTTTGCTCCTATAATTATAAGAATCTCTTTTAAAGATATCTCCACAGGAATTTTCGTTAAATAGTATATAGAAGTTATAAAATCTAAGGTATTATTTTTTATATACCATAGAAATAGTAGTGAGATTACTGTTCCTATCACTATTCCTATACCTCCTAAAATCATTCCCTGTATAAGAAAGATCTTCATAATATTTTTTTTAGAAAATCCCATTGCTCTCATAATTCCAATATCTTTTATTTTCTCTCTTACCAACATATTGAGAGTTACCCAAACAACAAAACCAGCAATAATAACTATTAGAGAGAACACCATTATCATGACAGTTTTCTCTAAAGATAGTGCAGAGAGAAGATTTCTATTCATCTCCCCCCAAGTTCTTGAGTATATCCCTGTAACAGACATTATATCATCTGATATTTTTGGAGCTTTATAGGGATCTATTAAAGTTACATCTATTTTAGATACTACATCTTCTCCATATAAAAGGTATTGTACAGCTTTCAAAGGTAAGATTACCATATTTATGTCATAATCATAGTAACCACTTTGAAAAACTCCCTCTATCTTAAATTTTATCTCTCTGTTTTCAGAGGATATTATAGTTACTTCATCACCTAATCTCGCCCCTATTGCTGAAAAAAGTTCCTTCCCTATTAAAATTCCATTTATTTTGTTAGAATTAATAGTTCCAGCTACAATTTTTTTATCTAGCTCCATAGCCTTTTTAGCACTTTCTAGATCATAACCCTCTATTTTTACTCCTGAAACATACCCCCCATAGATTCCATTGTACTTAAAAATCCCTTGAGTTGATATACTTGGAACTGCTCCCTTTACTCCCTCTAATTTCTCTATATCCCTTTTTATATCTTCATAGTTGGATATTTTCTCTCCATTGGATACTAACACATGACTTGTAACTGAGAGTATACTATTTATCATATTTTTATCTAGTCCATTAGCTATTCCAATGGAAACCATAAGTACTACTATCCCTATAGTTATCCCTACAATTGAGATCAAGCTCTGTCTTTTTCTCTCAAATATATGTTTCCTTGCTATAAAAAACTCTATCATCTCTGTCCTCGCTTCTCTATATAAAATTTTACCTCAGCTATCTCTCCACTTTCAGAAACTAAAGTTAGTCTGTGCTCCCCTTGGGGAAAGTCGAAAGCCTTCTCTATATCTTTCCCAGTGTAAATAAATTTTCCATTGTGATACCAATAGATCCTTCTATTTTGAGGATTAGCTACTTTGACTATAAGTTTTTTCCTTTCATCAAAGTCTTTAGGTAGATAGATTTTAACTTCATTAAGTGGATAGATTATCTTTATTCTCTCATCCTTCTCTCTGGAAATATCAATATTTTCCCTTGCTAAATAGTCAAGTAACTCTATTGGATAACTTAAAAGTATTTTTTCTTTACTTTCAATAAATTTCTCACTTCTAGAATCTATCTCCTTGCCCTCGTCGTCTACAAAAATTTTTTTATAGTATGGAGAGGTTTTCAAAGGTTTAGCCTCTACTGGATACTCTATCTCTTCACTAGGTACACTATATTTTAATCTATATCCACTCTCTTTGTCTATTTTTATTTTTTTTAACTCCCCTTGAGGTTTTTCAAAACTCCCATTTTTGTTAGGAAGAATATTAAAAATTTTAAAGAGAAGCTGTCCAGCACTAACTACTCCAGAGAGATTTCTATTTCCCTCTCCAGTAAAATTTCCACACCAAACTACTACTGTCCATTTAGGGCTTACCCCTGCTGCCCAAGCATCTCTTTGACCATAGCTTGTCCCTGTTTTCCAAGCTATACCATCTCTCCCTAGATAAAGGTTGTCCAAACCAAATCTCTGTACTCCCTCCATAGCTTTAAGAGTGAGATAACTGGCTCCTTTAGAGATAAGTCTAGTTTTTTTATCTTTCTCCCCTCTTATATATTTTAAATCCTCAAACTCTCCATATTGGGATAGTCCATAATAAAGTTTGGCAACATCTTCAACACTCATCTCCTTAGTTCCTAAAATAAGAGATAACCCATAGGTAGAGTAATCCCCTTGTGAGAAACCAACTACCTCTTTTAAAAAATAAAAAAACTTCTCTCCCCCATACTCATCTAGGAGATTTACAAAGGGGATATTGAGAGATTTTTTAAGAGCTTCTTCACTCTCTACCAATCCCTGATATTTTTTATTAGCATTTTGAGGAGTAAAATTTGAAAAGTATAAGGGTATATCTAAAAGTTTAGATTTAGGTGAGATAATCCCCTCATCTATAGAAAGAGCATATAAAAATGGTTTTAGTACCGAACCTACTGATCTTTGAGCAGTTACTCCATCTACCTGTCCATTTATTTTAAAGTTATAAAAATCCTGAGAGCCCACATAGGATTTTACCTCTCCACTTAAATTATCTACCACAAGGATAGAACAGTTTTTTATTCCTCTATTACCAAGGTACTCTCCATACTCCCTTGCTATTTTTTCGATTTTTCTTTGTATCTCGCTATCTATTGTACTTTTTATTATTCTATCAGAGTATTCACCTATTAATCTTCTAGTGAGATGAGGAGCTAAGGAATTAAAATATCTTCTCTCTTTGGGAAGTACCTCTTTTATAGCTAATCTATACTGCCTCTCATTTATGACCCCTCTTTCATACATAGTTTTTAAAAGATTATCTCTTTTAATAAGAAGCTTGTCACGATTTTTTTCTACCCATATAACTCCTGGAGAGTTGGGAAGGACAGCTAGGGTAGCCCCCTCTCCCCAAGTTAAATTTTTAGCACTCTTACCAAAATAGAGCCAAGAGGCAGTCTCATATCCAACTATATTGCTACCATAGGGGGCATTGTTCAGATAAAGCTGTAAAATCTCATCTTTAGTGAGATTCCTCTCTAGCTTATAACTCTCGATTATCTCCTCTATCTTACTCAAATAAGTTCTCTCTCTTCTTTTGTAGAGTTTTACTCCCTGCATAGTTATTGTACTAGCCCCTACTCTCTTTCTTTCAAAGAGGTTTGTTTTTATAGCTCTAAGTATAGCTAAATAGTCCACTCCATTGTGAGAGTAAAATTTTCTATCCTCATAGTTGATAACTGCCAATTTAAGAGTAGGGGGTATCTCCCCTACCCCCTTAATCTGCCATTGTTCCTCACTATTTAAGTAAGCTCCAATGATATTATCCCTATCATCTAATACAATCTGACTATATCTTCCCTCTATATCCTTTTTCATCTGGTTGATATCAAAACTATTATATACCTTTAGAAAAAATATCATAGGTATAATTATAAGAGGAAGAAAAAATTTAAGAAATCTCATTATTTTACCTCAACATCAAAACCATTTAAGTAAGCTCTATACTCATTGTTATACATTCCCTCTGCTATAGCACTTGGAAGTTTATAATTTCCTACAGTTACACTATTAAGTTTAATAAAGAAACTTTGTCCCTGCTTGTTATAGTTATTAAAATCAAAGAAGAAGTTTACTCTATCATCTCTAATATCCTCATACTCAAGATTGTTATTAGAAGTTTTTTCAACTATCCATTGAGGAGGATTTAATTTTAATACCCTTGTGTTTTCTATCTCCCAACCACTAGGAATGATCTGAGTCAGAGCTATATTATCTAAGTAGAAATATCCCTGTACATCATCAGCTGGTAAAACCTTTAACTCCATATAGAAAGATTGCCCCTTATTCAGAGATTTTACATCTATCTCCTCACCATTGTCACCATAGAATTTTCTCTCTAACTTAATATTTTTACTCTCATCACTTTGAGAGTAGTTTATAGGGATACCCTCCCAATACTGATTTACATAGAGATTCTCCCCTAAGATTTTAACCTCTTTCATACTCTCTTGAGAGTACTCCCACACTCCAGATCTCTCTTTAAAATCTATCTCCTTACCATCAACTACTATTTTTCCACTTACCTCACTATCCTTGCTATCCTTTACCACCTGTGCAAGAGAGATAAGAGAGTAACCAATACTTTGAGTAGAGAGCCAGTTATTAGATTGAAGTGTACTCACTATATCCTCATAGAGATTTTTTTCAATCTCCCCATAGATAGTGTAGTAGGAGTTTAAAACAATTGCCTTATCTCTAAGTAGTGAGCCATAGCTATCCACATAGTAATCAAAAGCTTTCTCCTTAACCTCACGAGAGAATTTATCTGCTAACTCCTTAGCTATCTCTCCCTCTCCCATTAACGAATAGGCAGAAGCTAAATACCATTTAGATGTATCATCTAAATCTTTTAAGTTGTTATCATATATATAGTTCATCTCACTAATTTGTCCCTCTCCACCTAGAGCCAGCACATAAAGTAGGTAAGTTTTTAAATTTAAGTTATACTCATTTCCTCTACTCATATTTAGGGCAAAGTTAAGCCAAGAGTTGTATAGTGACTCTGGAACATAGTAACCTCTCTCTTTTGCCATAACTAAAAAGTGTCCTACATAAGTAGTAGCCCATAGATCTCCCTCACTACCTCCAGCCCAGTAGCTGAAAGAACCATCTGCTAATTGGAAGCTACTTAATTTTGATATTCCACCATTGATATTTTTTATACTCTCCTCTTTAGAGATATCTTTACTATCTGTTAGAGTATCTATAAATAGTTGAGGGAAGATTGTAGAAACAGTTTGCTCTACACATCCATAAGGGTATCTTATCAACTCTTTTAATCTATTATCTATTGCTAAAATTGGAGCAGAGGAGATAGTAATTTTTCCTTTGTGACTTCCCTTGATACTCTCTGTTGGGAAGTTAAAAACTTTTTCTCCAGTAACAAAATCTACATTGTTAATATAGATATATGGATTGTTTGAAGTGATATCTATTTTAATTTTCTCCTCATTTGTGTAGTTAGAAGATCTTATTTTTAAGGTAGCCTCTTTATTTCCAATCTCATCTCCTACCTCAACATTGAAAAGAATATCTTTACTCTCTCCATTTTTTAATTTAAGTTTTTCATTGTAACTCTTACCTAAAAACTCAAACTCTATATCAATCTCACCTAAATTATCCTCTGTTGCAAAAACTTTTACAGGGACTTGGAATCTATCTCCCACCTTTAAAACTCTAGGCATAGATATATCTGTTATGATTGGAGCTTTTACCTCTAAGGTTTTTTGTGCTACACCATAGCTCTCTCCACTTGCTCCTGTTACCATCACTCTAACTGCTCCTGTATAGTTAGGTAGCTCAAGATTAACACTTCCTCTTCCCTCTTCATCTGTTGTAAGAACTCCTTTATAAATAGCTAGTGGTTCAAATCTCTCTGATTTTTCAAATCCAAAGCTATTCATTGCTTTATCCATTCTTGGAGCTGACATGAGATAGTTATCTCCTCCAGCAGTCAATACTTGGTGTATATCTCCAAAGGTTCTACCAATTATCTCAGAATAGTTGTCATAAGCTGAAAGTTGTAACCCCTCCTTCTGATAAAAATAGTTGTATGGGTTAGGGGCTGAGTAGTTGGTAATCTGTAAAAGTCCCTCATCTACTACTGAGATTGTGTAATCCATCTTCCTATCTGCCTCTATATCTATCCTAAATTTTTCATTAGGTTTTAAAACCACAGGGGTGTCTAGGTTGATTTTGATTTTTTTACTCTCATCTTTTACTATTATAGGTACAGCTCCATAAAGTCTAATAGGTCTATCATTGTTAGATTTTTCATAGTTTTGGAAAAGGGCAACAGTTACATACCCATTAGGAAAAAGATCTTTATCCACATCAATCTCTACGATATTTGTGCTATCCTCTACCTCTTTCCAATATCTCTTTATAATCTCCCCAGATTTTTCAAGGGTAATTAAAGCTTTATTTCCCTTCTCTCCCTCAAATTTAATCTGAGCTTTCTCTCCTATTCTGTACTCTTTCTTATCACTTTCAATTTTTAACTTATCAATTTTTTTACTTACACTTGAGTCCTGCCAAGTAGAAACATATAGATTAACCCCAGCACTTTGATGAGTTTCCATATCCTCTACTTCTACAAAGACCTCTCCACTTCCATCTATTTCATAGTCAATTAGGTAAGGTTTATCTGTTGTAGTTATCTCCTTTTCATAAAGAAGAACACTATTTTTATCTGTTTTGATAGATTTTAAGAAATTATTGTAGTCGTAGTAATCCCACCACCAAGAGTACTCATTTTTGTAAACTCTATATTTTATCTTTCTACCACTTACAAGTTTTTCTCCAGCTTCATCTACAGATATAATCTGTAAATTTATTTTATCTCCACTTTTGATATACCTATCCTCTGGTTTTTCTATCCCCACGTAACTCTTAAAGGTGTTTATCTTAACCTCATCAATATCTATTACGGGTCTTCCACTAGGCTCTATTACACGAGTTACTATCTCTCCACCTAAATTTATGTTTTTAGGTATGCTATTTGCTAAGTCAAACTCTAATTTTGCTTTTCCTTCACTGTCTAGCTCCCCTTTTTGATTTAATCTAATATCTGCAATATAGTTAGTAGGGTTAGAGAAACTAAATTTTTTATATCTTTCAAACTCTATTTTTTTCTCTCTAATAGTCAAGTCACTTTGATATTTTAAATTTTCTGCTGGGCTACCAAAGAGGTACTTACTTTTAATCTCACCTTGAAGTTTACTCTCCTCTTTTTTATCTGCAAAATCTGTGTCCACTTCTATCTTGTAAGGAACAATAGTTTCTACAGGAAGTTTTAGAGAGAATTTTTTCTCTTTCTCTCCACCTACATAAACATTTACCTCCCAAATTCCAGTTTCACTCTCTTTTTTTGTTTGAAATGAGTAGGTAAAAAATCCATTTTTTCCCTTTTCAACTATTTCTCCATCTATATACTTATCCCCTCTTGGTGTAAATATATCTATCTTTATAGGATGTCCCTCTGGAAAAGAGTTATCCTCATTTCTAGCAATAATTCCAAGATTGATAGTGTCCCCAGGTCTATATACCCCTCTATCAGAGTAAACAAAAGCTCTCACTCCATCATCTCTGTACTCTCCATCTACTAAAAATCCATCATAAGAGAGCTTAGAGTCTGAAAGTTTTAGGATAGATATCTCGTCATCTTTTTGAGCTAGAAGATAAAATATCTTATCTCCCTTATCAAAAACAATCTCTCCGTTTTTATCTGTCTGTTTCTCTTCAATAATTTGGTTGTTAACACTTATCCCCTTGATAGTTACATTTTTCATAGGAGTATTTTTTACAATATCTAAAAGAGTCACTATTAATTTTTCCTTGCTGTCCTTTTGTGCAACAATTCCCATATCAGAAATTAGTAGTGCCTTCCCAATCTTACCTTTAGTGTTGAAAAAATTTTCTCTCTGCCACTGTGCTACATCACTTGGGAAAGTGTAATCTACTCCATCTTTATCAAAGGACAACTCAACTATATATATTCCCTTCTCCTCAGTAAGATTTTTTAACTCTATTATATTTTGAGATAAGATATTTTTCTTATAGTCCAAGTCATAATCCTTTTCAAAAATAGTTTCTCCTACCTTATAATGGTTATTTTGAACATAGTAATCAAATATATTTCCATTTCCCTTAAATTTAAAATCTTGTAAAAATTGAGTGGTATTGTTAAGAAATATCTTTTTAACTTTTAGATGTACCCTCTTAACATTGATAGATTTAAAAGCTATTCTATTTCCATTGAGCTTAGGTAAAATTATCCCCTCATTAGAAAAAGTAAGTTTTGGCTCTGCTTCTTTGAATTTCACCTTTTCCCTTATATTTTCCAAAAGAGATATCTTATCCCCCTTTAAACCTTTTAGAAGTTCTACTTCATACTCACTATTTATATTAAAATCCCCTGTGATAATTATATGATCTCTCATTTTTAAAACCTTGTAATCTATATTAGGTTTTATTTTTACATAGGCTTGTAGATCATATTCAGAGATATCTCCACTCATAGTTATATCTATACTGGGATTTCCTCCACTTGTTGTAGAGATATTTTTTATTGTTAACCTATCTTCTACCTTGGAATTTTCCAGTTGCTGGTCTACTCCTATTTTCTCCTCTTGTGGGAGATTTTTTTCACTATTACAAGCTACTACCAATAAAGAGAACAGTAATATTAATCTTTTTTTCATCTCTATCACTTCCTTATAATCTTTTTCCCCACATCTATATTTTACTATATTTATTCTCCTCAATCCTCGTCATTCTTGAACTTCATTCCTACTCTAATAATTAAGTATAATATTTCTAATCAATACATCTAAATTCCACTTTTTTACCTTCAAAAGCTACCCCTATTTTCACTATATCTTTTACACCTTTGCTCTCTAAAAATTGAGTATATTTTTTTAGCTCTATCTGTCTTGCTCCCTCTTCAGCTTTTTTCTTTAAATCTTCCTCATCTTTAGCAAGTTTTAATTCTAAAATATACCCTGTTCTATTTCTATAAAGTGGCTCAAGAATTATATCTGCTCTACCATATCCACTCTCTATATTTGAGTGTGGTTCATAATCTGTTTTCATTGCAACTAAAAAACCAAGTAAAAACATGTGATAGGAATTTTTCCAATAATCAAGGAGTTCTTTAGAACGACTATGATTATTGAGACACAGTCGAAGATTTTTATCTGAGACTTGTGCTTCCTTATTTTTGTCAAAAGAACTTAAATTCTCCATAATCAATTTTTCTATTGACTCTTCTAATAGTTTTAAATTTCTAGTAATCAGAGCAATCTTTACATTATCTATAACAGTAATTCTATTAAAAACTATACTAATAAATGTAGTATGGAAAAAAGACATAATCTCTTTGTTAGGTATTCTAATACTGTAAATATCTGAAGTTACTTTTTCTTTTAGTGTTAAGTATCCAGAGTATAACATTAATGAATAAATTTCATTTTCTGTTAAGTGGGTATGTACCTCTACATTATTCTCTATTCTAGTTAGTAATTCCTCTTTATTAAAAAGTTTCTCTAAATTCTTAAATACCTCTTGATTACTATTTTTTAATATCTCTCTAATCAAGTAATTAGAAGAGGTATTTACCCAGTAGGCAATCAACTCTTGATTTTCAAGATAATTTAGTATACTCCACGGATTATATACCTGTGTATTTCCAAAAGTATATCCATTATACCACTCTTTTACATCATCAAGTTTATAATCTATCTCATAATATTTTAGTGCTTCCTCTACTTCACTTTCAAGTAAACCAAAATACTGAGAGTAGTTTTTTGTATTTAAAATTATATCCGTTTTAAGATTGTTCAAATCAGAAAATATCCCAGCCTGTGCCACTCTAATAATTCCTGTTAGTATCCCCATTTGTAAATACTCATTAGTTTTAAATACATCTCCATAGAAAGATTTAAAAAAATCTCTCATCTCTGTGTAGTAACCTTTTTCAAAAGCTGTAAGTATAGGGGAGTCATACTCATCAATTAATACAATAACCTTTTGTTTGTAGTGTTTGTACAAGATTGATGTTAAAAATGTTAGAGCAGTTTTTAACTCTGATTCTTCACTTTCTTGGAAAAGTAATCTTTGAAACTTTTTACTTTCAACTTCACTAAGTGATGAATTTATTACTCCATCAAATTGATTACACAGTTTAAAAATTTTTTCTCTAATATCCCCTAATATTCCTTGCCAATCTGAGCTTGTTATCCCTTTCATAGTTAAGAATATCACAGGGTACTTACCTTGCTCCTTAAAATAAGGGGAGTTTCCAATATATAACCCCTCAAATAATTTTCTATTTTCCTCTGCTTTTTCAATATCAAAAAAGTATTTTAAGGTAGACATATTCAAAGTTTTTCCAAATCTTCTAGGACGACAAAAAAGTTTTACTTTAGCCCTATCTTTTAAAAGCTCTTCTATAAATTTTGTTTTATCCACATAGTAACAATCTGTTTCTATGATCTCTTTAAAATCTTCTAAATTTATTGGTATTCCTTTTAACATAATCTCACCTCTTTTCTTTTGTGTTATCTACATTATTCCATTTCTTTAAATAATCTTTTTTCAGCTCTAAAAACTCCTCTATATCATTTAAAAATTGAAAGAACATAGCTCTACTTTCAAATTCTACCCTTGTTTGTGGTAGTGGCATCCCTTTAAAGACTTCACGTATCCTATCTAACTCTATTAATACCTCTTGATAAAGTTTATCCACTCCAATTGCATCAGAAACCTGTCTTGCAAAATTTGAAACTATGTGGGCATGTGCACTACTGATATAAAATCTATAAAAATGATTTCTCATTCTCAATAAAATTTTATACTGATTCCTTTTCATCTGTACAAACTCAATATCTTTTCTAGAACTATCAAAAAGATCATTGTTATACTCTTTATAAGCAATCTCTCTAGCTTTATCAAGCTCTTTTTTCAACTCTTTAAAAAGTGTTTCCTCATCGATAAAAACAGATCCTGTAACAAGTACATCACCAAAGTAGTTAATAAGAGTTTTCATTAATATATCAATATTCTTTCTTTTCTCTTTTAATTCCCTACTCATATTAGGCATATATATATTTAAAATAAGAGCTACAATCATACCTAAAAGCAGTATATAAATCTCATTTAAAAGGATATTAAAGGAGATTTTTTGAAGAGTTAAAATATGTGTACTTAAAACAACTGTTCCTAAAAAACCTTGAATCAACTTATATTTTATACACACAGGTAAAAATATAAAAATAAATATACCCAAACTAAAAGGAGTATAACCAAAAATTTCAAAGGTTACTATTGTAATAAAAAGTCCAATTAATGAAGCTAAAATCCTTTCTAATGCTATTTTTAAAGATTCTTTCTTAGTAGCTTGAATACTTAAAATTGTTACTATTCCAGCAGTTGCTCCAAACTGTATCCCAAATAACTCAGCTAAATAAATAGAGATAAAAGCCCCTAAAGATGTTTTAATAACCTTGTGATCTATATATTTCATATTCTCTCCACTCTAGTTACTTTTATTTCATACTTTTTAACATCTCTCTTACTATTTCAGCTGAATTGTTAGCAGCAATCTGTACAAATTCATCATATACCATCTCTGCACCACCATCAGCTTTATCAGAAAGAGCTCTTAAAACTACAAAAGGTACTCCATATATTTGTGCCACTTGAGCTACAGCTGCCCCTTCCATTTCAACAGCATCAGCTTGAAATTGTTCTCCTAAAAATTTAACTTTCTCTTTATCAGCAATAAATTGGTCACCAGTTGCTATTCTTCCAATCATAACCTTATCTTTTCCTAATACTTTTATAGCCGCTCTCTCAGCTACTTTAATTAACTCAGGATCAGCTGAAAACTCTATTGTTTTTTCTCCAGGAATAAGTCCCATAGGTCTACCAAAGGCAGTTAAGTCTACATCATGTTGAACTAGATCTTTTGATATTACTACATCTGCTACATCTAATTTTCTATTGATAGCACCTGCCACTCCTGTAAATATTATCTTATCTGCATCAAATTCTCTAATTACTGTGTCAGCTCCCACAGCAGCATTAACTTTTCCAACTCCTGTCTTTAGAAGAACTATATCTTTTCCTTCTAACTCTCCTTCATAAAAAGTTATTGTTCCTATTTTTTTCTCTTCTACATCTTTCATTTGTGATTTAAGTAGAGCAATTTCTGAATCCATAGCACCTATTACTGCTACAGTTTCTCCATAAGCTGTCATTCCCCCTAATGCTAAAATAGCTCCAATTAACAATTTTTTCATTTTCTTTTCTCCTTTTAATTCTTAAAAATTATTTTTTAATATTTTAAATTTTATTTTTTAAATATAACCAGGGTTTTTCAATTTCTTGAGTATTATTATCAATTAATTTTTGTAGTTGTTCATCATCATTTAAAATTTGAGCCAAGTTTTTAGAAAATTCTTTAAAACATATTTTATTCTTAAAATTCTCATCAAGTTCTAAATGCTTCCAACCTAACCAATATTCTAATTCTTGAAAACCAAGATTTTCTAACTCTTCTGTTAAATAATCTCTATCTTTTACACTATTTCCTTTACTATCAATTACTTTAAACCCATAATAAATATTCCATTCAACTTCAATTCTTAGGTATAATCTATCTTCATTCTCAAGAGTTTTAATAAAATACATTAAACCATAATCTTTATTATTTTTAGATTTATTATAATACTCATCAATAAACTTCTCACTATAATCTTTATTGTCAGAGTTAATATTTCTCACTAAAATAATATTATATTTTTCCAATGTTTTTGTTAGGCTTTCCTCAAGTTTTTTCCAATATTTAAGTTGTAACTCTTTTTTTATATCTGTTAAAATATCTGGAATATTAAAAGTTATATCTAAATATTCAGAATTGGATAAAATTAAATCTTTGAGCTCTTTATTCAAGTTTGTTTCCTCCCCATTTGTAAGTTTTATTAAAAGAAGTTTATATTGAACAAGGGTTTCTCTAATCATTGGAACTTGAGCCACTTCCTTAATACAATTTTCAATCCATTTAATTATATTTTTTTGGTATGAGATATTTTTTATGTTTTCTTTTACTTTCTTAGGTAGAGCTCTTACACTTCTTTCACTTGGATCATTTCCATAAAGAGTTAAATACACCATTTCAATTTCATCTGATTGGTAATTTTCACTTAACAAAGAATTATAGTATCTATTTAATTGTTCCTCTTGATCATCTGCATAAATTTTATTTTCTATTATTATAGCTTTTTTCTTATTTTTATTATCTATTAATTTTATAAGGATATCAATTCTTCCAGAATATTTTATTGAGTATTCAGTAAAAATTTTAAAATCTTTGATAACTATATTATTTAACTC
>DXSD01000023.1 GCA_019410665.1 Fusobacterium sp. | reverse complement strand
AGACTTAGGATCTAGTGTCCCAGACGTGAGAGTTCAAGTCTCTCTCTTCGCACCACTTAGATGATAGTAACTTTAATTTTTACTTGGAAGTATCAATTAAAGTTTTTTTATTGCTTTAAATAAAATTTTGGAAATTTTTAAACTTTTTTTGAAGTGTTTAAGTCTAAATAGTGTAGTTAAAAATAATAGGTTTTAAAAAATAGAACCTAGAAAAAATAAAAAATATTTAAACTTTTTAAGAGAAATAAAAGTCTAAATAGTATAACTAATAATAATGATAATTTTTTCATAAACTTTCCCCAAATTTCCCTCTCTCCCAAGAGGGAAAAATAAGCTAATAATAACATTAACATAAAATCTCTCCCCAAAATAGGTAGAACTTAATTCCCTAGTTTTTAAGTTCTACCTATTTTATTAAAAATATTAATCCTACATAAAAATAAAGGAGTAGGTATGAAATTTTTGTTTTGGAATATTAATAAAAAAGATTTAACAGAGTGTTTAATAGAGATTAATAAGTTAAAAGATTTAGATATCGTAGGTATATGTGAAGGAGAAAATTTAGATAATAGTTCTCTTGAAAAAATATTAAAAATGAAAAGAGTAGTATTGTTAGAAGAGTATAATAATAGAAATTTAATATTATTTTGTAAAGAAAATATAAAAATTAAAGTGGGAAATGAAAATAATCCTTATTTTAAAGAGTTTTATCTTCAAATACAAGAAGAAGAGTATAGGATAATTCTTTTACACTTACCAAGTAAAATGAATTTAAGTGATAGAGATCAATTGTATTTTAATATTCGTTTAAGAGAGAAAGTTTTTTCTTCTGAAAATAGTTATTCTAAAGTGATTCTATTTGGAGATTTCAATATGAATCCTTTTGAAGAAGGGATGGTTTCTAGTGAAGGATGGCATGCGATTTTTTATGATGAACAAGTAAAAAAAATAAAGAGAATAGTATATGAAGATGAAAGGTATTTTTTATACAATCCGACTTGGTATCTCTATGTAAGTAATCCTCAAAAAATAAGTGGAAGCTATTATTATTCAAAAAGTAGTACAGTATCTTATTATTGGTATATGTTTGATCAAGTTTTGATTAGTCCAGATTTGATAGATAAGTTTGATATGGATAAATTTGAAATATTGGTATCAACTGAAAAACGAGAATTATGTAAAAATGGGAAACCATATAAGAATGAGTATTCTGATCATTTACCTATATATTTTGAGATAAATTTTTAAAGGAGTGTTAGCTATGATATGGAATTTTAAAGATGTTGGAGAAAAATCTCAAGTAAGAGAGTATTTAGATAAATTAATACAGGAATTTAACGAAGAATTTCATGGAAGAATAGAAATATATGAAAGCTCTACAGCCAATCCTAGACACATAATAAGTGAGTTTTATATAAGAGTTCCACGTTTAAAATATACAATGGAGATATTTGATATTGCTCAAGAGATAACTAGTGAATATCCAGTCTATATAAAAAGTTTGGTTGAGGATATTTGGAATCAAGAAAAAACGTGCAATAATTTTGAAGAGTTTAAACAAAGTATAAAGGAAATAACTCAATCTAAAGAGATGAATAATATATTAAGAAGATTAAATTCAATGTTATAGTAATTAAAAAGTGAGAGGAAGAGAATCCCCTCACTTTTTTTGAACTTATTTTTTAATAATTGTACCAGTATACATTCTATCAGTTCTTACTCCTGGTTTGATCTCTCCATTTATAGAGAAAACTTTATTTCCCAATAGAACTAATCCCTCTCCACATGGAGCATCAAATGGGATTTCTCCTATAGTTTTCCAAGAGTTTGTATCAGCATTATATACTAATATATCTCTATTCCATCCGAAATCTGCTGGATCAGCACCGAAATAATTAGCCTTATAAGCAGCTAATTCATCTCCTTTTAAATTTCCTAAATAGTAGTTAGCATCATTCCATAGTTGTTTCTCAAATCCACCAATTACCATCATTTCACTTTCATTTAATTTTACAGAGTTAGCACCTAAAACAGAAACTTCCTTTCCATTTATAACTACTGGAGCAACCTCTGTCCAAGTGTTAGATTCAAAATTATATTTATATCCATCTACAAAAGCTTTAGAGTTTCCTCCACCAAATACATATAACTCTCCATTTAGAAGTTGTGAAACAGATTGAGTTCTAGTTTCTCCAGGAACTGGAGCTAGTTCAACAACCTCTTGAGTTGTTAGATCATAAGAGTAAAATTTATTTGAAGCTTGTCCAGCTTGTTTACCAGTATGTACATAAAGTTTACCATCTTTTTCAACAGTTCCACCATTTTGGAATGTGAAAGGTAGATCACCTATTTTTTCAAAAGCAAGTTTACCATCTTTCATAGATAAAAACCAAATATCATTATCATTTTCAGCTTGTGCTGCTCCACCTATGTAGTAGATACCCTTATCAGTAGTCACAGAAGCACCATAACCAATCTCATGAGGTAAATTTGTATGTTCAACAACTTCAAGTTGTCCATTATTTTCAGTTAATACATAGACATCAGAATAAAGATATTTAGGTCCACCTTCAGCTACAGGTTTAATAGGGAAGTTAGCTCCACCACCAACTACTACATATTTTCCTTCTAATGACCCATAAAGAACACCTGCTGTTCCTATATTTTTCTCAAATCCTTTTTGTGCAGGAAGATGTCCAGCAGTTTCCCAAGTTATTTTTTTATCTACATTTGGCTGTTTAACAACATTAGTTGAAGAGCAACCAGCTAAAATTAATGATGAAACAATTGCAGCAAATAAAATTTTTTTCATAATGACCTCCAAATTTATCTCATATTTTGTACCCGTGAACATTATATTTATAATATGATGATACAACAAATAATTTTATAAGTCAACACTTTTTTAAAAAAACGAACATAAAATTCAAGAAAATATTGTTTTAAAATTGTGAAGAAAAAATTTAATGAAAATATAGCAAAAATAGTAGTTTTAAGCAATTAGTGATAATAATGTGAATAAGAAAAGATGAAAAATAGTGTTATTCCACATAAAAAAAGTATTTTTATATCACAATCTTAGCATAGAATAGGCTTAGCTGGGAAGCTATGAAAAATATGTGAAAAAATTATGGAGGGAACGTTATGAAAAGATTAGCATTATTATTAGCAGCAATGGGAATAGTATCAGCAGCAGCAATGGCTGAAGCACCAACTTTAAAAGTAACAAATGTAGGACAAGAGATAGAGATAGATAATACATCTGGTGGAGAGGATATAGGGGAATCAGTATCAATTATCACATCAGTAGGATTATCTTATGGAGATTGGTCATTTAATGTTGCTGGAGGAAAATTTTGGTCATGGGATAGTGATGATTTAGATCATAAAGATGGAAGATTAGAATTAGATGCTTGGAGAAAAATAAATGACAATTTAAAATTAGGATATAGATTAAGAGCACAAGATGATTTTGATAGACATTATGCAAGATGGGATTATTCAAATGGATGGTTCTGGTCAGCAGGAGATATTTGGTATGAGGCAGTTAACTCTAATGTAGATGGAAAACATAATGATATGTGGAGAGGAGAGGTATATCCATTAGGAGTTAAATATGGAATGCTTAAAGCTGGATGGTTTGTGGATTATACTCAACAGTTAGGTGATTTAAAAACTGGTGAGAAAGAAACAACATTTGAACATCAATTAAGAGTATTTGCAGATTTATATAAATCAGAAAGATTAGCATTATCATTAGAAGGTAGATTTACAATAGCAGAAGATTCAGAATATAAAGATCATTCAGTAGAAGATTCTTATGAAATTAAAGATTTTGGAAGAACAAGAGTATACTTAGGTGCTAACTATGCTGCTACTGATAACTTAGATGTGTATGTTAAATATGGATATGAGATAAACAATAGAGAGTATATTAACAAAGATGGAGATTATGAGAGTGATAAATATTACGGAGAATTTGTAGCAGGATGGAATTATAAATTCTAATTTAATATAAGTTAATTATACCCTATAGTATTAAGAGAGGAGTTTAATAAAGACTTCTCTCTTTTTCATTATACTGTAAAATTTATATTAAAATAATGTAAAATGAGTGTAAAAAAAACAAAAAGTTTATCTTTTATAAAAAAATACTTGATTTTTTTTAAAAAATAGTTTATGATGGTCTTGTGAAGAAAAAGTGTTTGGGAGACACATAAAAGTCACAAAGAAATAATGAAAGAAATTTGGGAGGGTATAATTATGAAAAGATTAGCATTATTATTAGCAGCAATGGGAATAGTATCAGCAGCAGCAATGGCTGAGGCACCAGTATTAAAAGTAACTAATGTAGGACAATACTTAGAGATAGAAAATACTTCAGGTGGATCAGATATAGGAGAAGATACTTATTTAGGTAATACAGTAGGATTATCATACGGAGATTGGTCTATTGGATTAGAAGCAACTAAATTCTGGAATGCAGATACAGATGCAATAAAAAGTAAGGATGCAAGAGCTCAAATAACAGTTTCTAGACCAGTAGCAGAAGGATTAGTTCTAGGAGCAAGAGTAAGAATGCAAGATGCTTATGATAAGTATTATGGATTCTATAACTATGCAAATGGAGGATTCTATTCAGAAGGTTGGTTCTGGTATACTTCTAATAATGAGGCTAAGGGAGATCCAGATATGATTGGAATAGAAGCATGGCCATTAAAATATACTTATGGAGATTTTGGAGTGGCTTGGTATGTAACTGGTGAAACTAATATGGAATCTACAAGAGAGACAAAAATGGAATCTTATATGAGACATGAAGCTAGATTATATTGGAATTTCTATCAAGGAGAAAAATTATCTCTAAATACTGAGTATAGAGTAGTGGTAAGTGATACTAAAGATTATGATGGTGGAGATAAAGCTGCAAAGATAGATGTGGCTAATACTGTAAGTACTGATTTTGGAACTCATACATTATACTTAAATGCAAATTATGCAGTTACTGAGTCTTTCAGTGTTTTTGGAACTTATGGATATAAAGTATCTGATTTAGAATATGTAAATAATGGAAAAGAATGTAAAGATAAAAACTATTATGGAGATTTCATCGTTGGATGGAACTATAAGTTCTAATTATAGAATAATATAAATTCATCACAGAAATATCATAAAAATTTAAAAAGATTGCCTTATATGAATTAGTATAGGGCAGTCTTTGTTTTTATGCTGAACTATCTAAAAAAACAATATAGAAATAAAACAAAAAATAAAATCAAAAAATTTTTTTCTTTTTCCAAAAAAAGAAAACTAATCTTGTTAAGTTAGAAAAAATGGCGATTCTTGGGAAAAAAATAAAAGAAAAACAAGAAAAATCCAGTGTTTGAAAATGAGAAAAACAAAAAAACTATTTACAAATCAAGGAAAATAAGGTATAGTTAAATTAACGGGAGAATATTAAGCTCATTTGTGATGGGTTTAAGGAAAAATTATGAAATAAGGAGAGATAATTATGAAAAGATTAGCACTTTTATTAGGATCATTATTAGTAGTTTCTGCTGCTGCTTCAGCTAAAGAAGTTGTTCCTGCACCTGTAGTTGTAGAAGAAGCTCCAGTACAAATCGTAGAGAAAGAAGTTATCGTATACAGAGATAAAGAAGAAGGATTCAGACCAAATGGATATGTAGATGCATATTATAGATATTATGGTGAAACTGAAGGTCAAGATTTAGATGGAGCTCCATATTGGAATGCTTCTGGAAACAAGTACTCTAAAATGGAAATGAATGGTGCCATTAATATGACTGAGAACCAAACATTACAATACAGAGTAAGATCTTATAATGAGTTGGATCATAACCATGATATTGCAGGAACTCCAGCTGATAAATTAACACAAAATGGAAATACAGGAAATCAAGTAAGATTAAGATATTTATATAATCATGGATTATTAGGAGATTCTAAAGTTAATTTAACTTCAAGAGTTCATTACAATGATGATGGAAGTTCACAAGAATTAGAATACCAAGCTCAATTTAATTTTGCTGAATATTTATTTAATAATGATTTTGTAAAAACTACAGATTTTACATTAGCTCCATTATACAGATATACTTGGGCTGATGAAAATTCGTCTAAATATGATAATGCATTAGGAGTAGACTTTACATCATCATATGACTTACCATGGGGATTCAGTGCAGCATTTAATTTATATGCTAAACAACATTTCTATGGAGAAGGAAATGAATTTACTGTAGATAATGAAAGACATGATAAAGATTTTACTGTAGATATGGAAGCATATTTATATTATACAGCAAATTTATATACAGCTGATAAGTATACTGTAGATTTCAAATTCGAAGGTGGATATGATGATTACAGTTGGTCAAAAGAAAAACAATATAAAGGAGAAACATCTAATCAACATGCTGAATATGAAGCATATATGTTACCACATATTTTAATGACTTATAATGTAACTGATGATTTTTCGGTATATGGTGCTTTAGGAGCAGAATATAGAAACTGGGGTGTTCATGCAGAAAAATCAGCTACTAACTGGAGATGGCAACCAACTGCTTGGGCTGGATTTAACGTAGCATTCTAGTCTAAGTTGAACTGGTAAAAACTAAATAAAAAATTAAGTACCTGTGTAAAAACAGGTACTTTTTATTTTACAAGATACTCATATAAGCTATTCTCTATCTCATTTTTCAATTTTAATTCATATTCAACTACACTATTTCCCTTATAATTTATAATCTCCTTAGGATTTAATACCTCTTTTACTTGTCCTAAATAATAAAAATTCTCCCCTGATTTCTTTTTAATAAAAGCTTCTAAAGTATAATAATTTTCAGCTATTTTCCCTTCTGCTGTAAGCTTACCATTTCTCTTTAAACATCTTTGATTTTTAGAATACCAAGTAAATCTCCTATTATCAAAAAATTGATTATCATATTGGGTAAATGGTGGAGTATCATCTAAAGTTATAAACAGAATCACTTTTCTCTGCTCTTCAAAAACTGTATATCCACTTACTTGATAACCATTATTAAAATCTAAATTAAGATACCAAAAAGCCTCTTGTTTAGTGTATTCCTTATATTTTAAGATACTCTCTTCTCCAACTTGCTTATAATTTTTTTCTACATAAGCTAGATTATATCTTATTAAATCATCTATCATCTTTTTAAAATAACTATTTTCTAAATAGCTCTTTTTAAAATCAGATGCCAACACTATCTTATCTTCATATCTTTCAACTATTGGTAAAAACTCCTTAGCTGTAGATAAACTTACAAAAATCTCTTTAGCTAAATGCTTAATAGCATTTTCAATACTTTCTTTTTGCTTCTTTAAAGAGTACTTATTTTTTAAAGTCTCTTCAATATCCTCTATATTTATTTTTTCATGAACTAATAACTCTTGTAAAATTATCATCTCATGGACTCTCTTAGCTGGAGTAAAAAAACTAGATAAAAAGGTTAAATAGTTATTTTCCTTACTATTAAGTAAAGGAAATTCCTCTCTAGGTTTTAAAATTCTAAGAACCTCATCATAAGTTTTCTTATACTTTAAGATTACACTTGGTTCTATCATATTTTTTTCAAAGAAATCATATAGCATAGGAATTCTTCCTAACTGCTTTTCAAGAAGTATAAAATCTTTCTCTATATTTTTCTTTGTAGAAAAATTTGTTTTATTTATATTTTCAAAAATTCTCTCTTTAACTATCTCTTCAAAAATTATAGAACTCTCTCCTGGAATCATATCAGTTCCATTCATAATAAATCTCTTCATATAATCTTTATCATAGTTGCTATTTTGAGAAACAGCTATTGGAATTAAAAAGTTTTTCTCATAGTTCCCTATAAAATCAAGTATAACTACATACTCTTTATCTGGATATTTTCTAAGTCCTCTTCCTAATTGCTGAATATACACAATAGATGACTCTGTAGGACGTAGGAGTATTACTTGATTTACACAAGGAATATCTACCCCTTCATTGAATATATCCACAGTTATAATATACTCTATCTTTCCATTTTCAAGGTCACCTATAGCTTTTTCTCTTTTCTCATCGCTATCATCTCCAACTAAAGCTATGGATTTTACCCCTTTTTCTTGAAATTTTTCCTCAAGAAGTAGAGCTTCCTCTACACGAGATACAAAGATAAGTCCATGTAACTTTTCTCCACTATATCCATAAAATCTACTTTTTTCTAAAATATGATTTACTCTCTCCTCAGTTGTAAGTTTCTTTATGCTACTTTTTTCATTGATCAACTCTCCATCAATCTCTATATCAGAGATACCAAAGTAATGAAAAGGACATAATAACTCTTCTTTTAAAGCATCATGTAATCTAATCTCATAAGCTATATTATTATCAAATAATCTATATATATCAAAGTTATCCCCTCTCTCTGGAGTAGCTGTCATTCCTAATAAAAATTTAGGAGTAAAATAGTTGATAACCTTTTGATAACTCTTTGCTCCCCCGTGATGTACCTCATCTACCACTATATAATCAAAATAATCAGGAGAGAATTTTGTCAAGTGATTCTCCTTGCTCAGAGTTTGTATCATAGCAAAAACTACATCTGCCCCTTCTACTTCCTCATCTCCATAGATTGCTATTTTTTTATCTCTTAAAATATTCTCATAGGCTTCCTTTGCTTTTTGTAGTATAGTTTTTCTATGAGCTATAAAGAGTACTCTTTGAGGATTGGCATTTTTTACATCAAAAGCACTAAGATAAGTTTTTCCTGTACCTGTTGCACTTATAAGTAACCCTCTTTTTTCATAACTTCTTAAAACTTTTAGATTTTCAAGAGCCTGTTTTTGCATAAGATTAGGAGTTATCTCTCTATACTCCTTTACCTCTTGTTTTCTCTTTTCTTTATATTCCTTTGCAAGTTTATATATTCTTTCATACTCTTCAAGAGATGGAATATCTAACCTTGGAACCTTATCAAAGATCTCATAAAAATTGCTTAAAATATCATATGCTATCTTTCCATCTTTAAGAGAGTTAATTTTTAAATTCCATTCAAAATTTACAGTGAGGGCAGTCTGTGTAAGATTACTACTTCCCACTATCATTGTCCAAATATCTCCCTTTCTAAAGAAATACCCCTTAGCATGAAACTTTTCATCTGACAATATCTTTAACTCTATATTTTTAAATTCTAAGAGTTTTTTAAGGGCCTTAGGTTGAGTAAAAGTGAGATAATCTCCAGTTAATATTTTTCCTTTTATTCCTCTTTCCTCTAAATCCTTTAGTTGTTCAAGGATCATTGTAACCCCACCTAGAGTTATAAAGGCAACTGAGATTATAAACTCATCACAATTTTCCAGTTCTTTTCTAATTAGACTAATTATTTTTTCCTCTCTATTAGAAATAAGCTTATGTTGGTAAGATAGAACTGACTCTAAATCTCTATCTATCAAACTTGTTTTTAGGCTATCTATTAATACATCTCTCATCAAACTGCTCTCCAATACATAACCAACTCTATTTCGTTGGTATTCTCATCTATCTTTTTTTCTACTACTTGAAAGCTCTCTCTACTATAAAAAGAGTATGCCTTAATATTTTTCTCATAGACACCCAAAGTTAATTCTCTCTTTAAACTTTTACAATAATCTAAAAGTTTTCTTCCTACCCCTTGAGAACGAAAATTTTTATCAATAAATATTCCAGCTATATAATTTTCCATCAAACCTACAAAACCAAAAATATTTTTATTTTCTTCATAAAGATAAATCTCAGCACTTGGTAACATCTCCTTTACCATCTCATAGTTATCTTCCCAATATTTTTTATCTATAAAAGAGTGTGCATCTATATTTGACTCCAACCAAATCTCCATCACTCTTTCTAAATCCTTTATTTTAAACTCTCTTATCATCTTCTCTTCTCCCTATAAGCATAATCTATAAATTTAAACTTGTCTGGTCTATGTCTTGCCTCTGTATATTGGAAAAGGTGTCCCCCCTCTAAATAAGTAAAAGACTTTACCACTACTACCATATTAAAATCTTTCATATCTAGAAGCTCTCTATCTTCATCAGTTACTTTATGTACTGTTATCTCTTTTGTACAATAACTAATCTTCATTCCCAAATCATTTTCTAAATATTCATATAAAGAGTCTTGAGCAGCTTTTAGAGGTATATTTGCTACATATTTTCTTGGGATATAGTCCTTATCTATAATTATTCTCTCTCCCTCTATCTTTCTTATACGTATAAGTTTAAAATATTCTTCATCTTTACTGATACCTAATTTTTTAATAATCTCCTTCTCTCCCTTAACTATCTCAAGATTTTCTACATAGGTAGAGTTTTCTACTCCTACATGTAATTCCTTAAAAGATTTTATCGCTGAGATTGGAAAATTAAATTGATTTCTACTAGCTACAGTAGCTACCTTTCCCTTAGCTTTTTCTATATGTCCATCTTGTACTAACATGTTTAAGGCTTTTCTAACGGTATCCCTAGACATGTTATACTTTTCCATCAGCTCTTTTTCTGAAGGAAGCTTATCCCCCTCTTGTAATTCTTTATTTTCTATCTGCTCTAAAAGTCTATTATATAACTGAATATACTTGCTCTCCATAATATTTTCTCCTTTTTTCTATCTATTTATAATATAACATACAAGTTAAAATTATTCAAATAATTAAAATTCTTCTTGACTATCTTATACGTATATGTTATATTGATATTGTAAAACATATACGTATAAGGAGATGGTGAAATGAATTTTGAAGATAAAGTTGTTTATCAAATTTATCCTAAATCTTTTTATGACAGCAACAATGATGGTATTGGAGACTTAAATGGAATTACTGAAAAATTAGACTATATAAAACATCTTGGAGTAGACTATATCTGGATAACACCATTTTTTATTTCTCCACAGAGAGATAATGGTTATGATGTAGCTGACTACTGTAACATAGACCCTACATATGGAACTATGGAAGATTTTGATAGACTTTCAGCAGAAGCTAAAAAAAGAGGGATTGGAATTATGTTAGATATGGTTTTTAACCATACCTCTACTGAGCATAAGTGGTTTAAAAAAGCTTTAGCTGGAGAGAAAAAATATCAAGATTTCTATATCTTTAAAAAGGGAGAAAAGGGAAATCCTCCTACTAACTGGGTTTCAAAATTTGGTGGAAATGCTTGGGAGTATGTAGATGAGTTAGAAAGTTACTATCTTCACCTTTTTGATAAAACTCAAGCAGACTTAAACTGGGAAAATCCTGAAGTTAGAGAGGAGATTTATAAAGTTGTTAAGTTTTGGCTTAACAAAGGGGTAAATGGTTTTAGATTTGACGTAGTAAACCTTATCTCTAAACCTGACAAGTTTGAAAATGACTATGAGGGAGATGGAAGAAGATTCTATACAGATGGTCCTAGAATCCATGAGTATTTAAAAGGGCTAAACCAAAATACCTTTGGACAAAATAAAGATATCATAACTGTTGGAGAGATGTCTTCTACCTCTATGGAGAACTGCTTTAAATACTCTGGGAAAGATGAAAATGAACTATCTATGGTATTTAATTTCCATCACTTAAAAGTAGATTATAAAAATAAAGATAAATGGGCATTACAACCTTTTGATTTCCAAGAATTAAAGGATATACTTAACTCTTGGCAGGTGGGAATGCAAGATCACAATGCTTGGTCAGCTCTTTTCTGGTGTAACCATGATCAACCTAGAGTTGTATCAAGATTTGGAGATGATAAAAACTATTGGAAAAAATCTGCTAAGATGTTAGGAACAGTTATCCATATGTTAAGAGGAACTCCATATATCTATCAAGGGGAAGAGATAGGTATGACTAATGCTTATTTCGATAATATCTCACAATATAAAGATGTGGAATCTATTAACTATCACAAGATTCTAATGGATAATGGACTAACTAATGAAGAGGCTATGAAAATTGTAATGGAGCGTTCTAGAGATAATGGAAGAACACCTATGCAATGGTCTGATGATATTAATGGCGGATTTTCTAAGGGAACTCCTTGGATTGAAAGTATAAAAAACTATAGAGATATAAATGTAGAGAGTCAAATTGATGATGAGGATAGTATCTTTAACCATTATCGTAAACTTATAGCTCTAAGAAAAGAGTATCAAGTGATCTCTTTAGGAAAAACTATTCCACTAGCTGAAAAGGATAAAAGTATCTATATGTTTAAAAGAGAGTTAGAAAATGAAGAGCTTTTAGTTATAAATAATTTCTATGGAGATAGCTGTGAGATAGATTTAGATTTTGATATTGAAGGGTATAATTGTATTCTTTCAAATGGAGATATCAATAAAAAATTAGAGAAAAATTTAAAACTTGAAGCATATGATTCATTTGTATTTTATAGAAAAAAATAGGATAAGGTTAATAAAAATATAGGAGGATTAGGAATATGGCTGAGATTAATGAAAAATTTAGAGAGGATGCTTTAAAAGTAATAGAAGGAGTAGGAGGAAAAGATAACATATCATCTGTTACTCACTGTATGACAAGACTTCGTTTTGTGTTAAAGGATCCAAGTAAAGCTGATATAAAAAAATTAGAAACAATTAAAAGTGTAAAGGGAAGTTTTACTAATGGTGGACAATTTCAGATAATTATAGGAAACACTGTTGCAGAGTTTTATAAGACTATGACTGCTCTATTTGATTTAAAAGAGGTATCTAAAGAGGAAAGCAAGGAGTATGCTAAGAAAAATATGAATCCTTTAGAGAGATTCTTAGCTACTATGGCAGAGATTTTTGTTCCTCTACTACCAGCTATCATCTGTGGAGGACTTATCTTAGGATTTAGAAATCTAATTGGAGATATTCAATTTGGTGGACAAACTTTAGTTCAAGCTCATCCTTTCTGGGCAACTGTATATAATTTCCTTTGGCTTATTGGAGAAGCTATATTCCACTTCTTACCTGTGGGAATTACTTGGTCAGTTGTTAGAAAAATGGGTGGAAGTCAAATTCTTGGAATTATTTTAGGAATAACTTTAGTTTCACCTCAACTTATGAATGCTTATAACATTGGTAAGGCTACTCCTGAATCTTGGGATTTTATTGCTTTCTCTATTGACAAGGTTGGTTACCAAGCTCAAGTTATTCCAGCTATTTTAGCAGGACTTACTCTTGGATATATAGAAACTAAACTTAATAAAGTTGTTCATGAAGCAGTTAGAATTGTTATTGTTCCTTTAATCTCTCTAGTGATAGCAGTATTTTTAGCTCATGCTATAATTGGTCCAGTTGGAAGAATTTTAGGAGATTTTGTAGGACATGTTTTCCAAGTACTACTTACTGGAAAATTTGCTGTAATTGGATCTATTATCTTTGGTTTCCTTTATGCTCCATTGGTTATAACAGGAATACATCACACTACTAATGCTGTGGAGTTTACTCTTATTCAACAATTAGGTGGAACAATGATATTCCCTCTACTAGCTCTAAGTAATATCTCTCAAGCTACTGCTTCTTTAGCTATGGGATTTGCTTCTAAAGAGGTAAAGAAAGATATAGCTATTCCAGCTTCTATCTCTGCTTACTTAGGAGTTACTGAACCAGCTCTTTATGGAGTTAATATTAAATATAAATACCCTATGATCTGTGCTATGATTGGTTCAGCTTGTGGTGCTGGTATCTGTGGATTCTTTGGAGTTATGGCTAACAGTATTGGAGTAGGAGGGTTACCTGGAATATTAACAGTTAAACCTCAATATTGGTTAGTATATTTAGTAGCTATGATTGTTACTATTTGTGTAACTTTTATCTCTACTTTCCTATATACTAAGAAAAGAAAATAGATGATGATTAAAAGAATAGTTTTTAGATAAAATTATGTAGTAATGCTATAAATTGACTTTTTATAAAATATTTGTTATAATTTAGTTACCCTGAAGGGTATAGAAAAAAGATTAAAATTAGCTATGAGATAAGCTCTCACACCGCCGTGGGAGCTTGTTTCATGTCTATAAGGAAGTAGCTAACCTTGTAGGCAGAAGAAGATCTTTTTTCTATAGGGGGGATAGAATGAATGTTACAATTTTAAATCCTGTTATTAACTTAGATGGCGGAGCTATTGCTTTAATGGCAATAGTGTTTCTTGTTATTATTTGGATTAAAAAGAACAAGTAGTTATCCCCTCTACCCTAAGGGGAATTTTTTATATTGATCAATTTTAGTTCATAAAACTACCAAAAACTTCATGTAATATATTCTTGTTAACGAAAGATTATATAGGAGGTATTTTTATGAAAAAATCAATTTTACTTGTAGGTATATTTTTTACTATGATGGCAGTAGCTCAAGGAAATACAGGGGTGACAGAGGTTCCAATCGAGGTTACTAGAGGATTAACTAAAGCATACCAAAATATGGATAGTTCACAAAGAACAACTCAAATTAAGATGCATGAGAAAGCTTATGTAGATATGATGAACTATGTTAATAACTCTGAGATTCCTACAGAGGAGAAAGAGGGAATTTTAAGAAATGTGAACTCTATGTATCCTAACAACTATGTTATGCAAAAAGCTGAAGCTATTGATAGAGTAGACCATGTTAAAAGTTTAATGTAAAATTTGAAAATTTCACCTAGAGAATAAAGAGTTATATTGAGGAATAGTATAAAAAAGAAAAATATGATATACTAAAAAGAAAAAGGTGAAATGTATGTTGGATAAAAATTCTTTGATCCCCCTTTATATTCAATTGGAAAATTTGCTACTTAGGAAAATAGAAAGGGAAGAGATTAGAATAGGTGATTTAATTCCTTCAGAAAATGAACTAGCAAAAGAGTTTTCTGTAAGCAGAATGACAGCAAAAAAAGCGATAGATCTATTAGCTATAAAAGGATTAGTTGAAAGAATCAAAGGAAAAGGAACTTATGTTATAGGGAAAGATAAAAAAATAGAACTTCCTTTGAATAGATTGAGAGGTTTTACCCAAAAAGTAAAAGAGATGGGACTTGAGCCTGAAAACATTGTTCCTGTACTTGAAAAAAGAAAGGCTAATGAAAAAATAGCTAATCTTCTAGGAATAAATGTAGAGGAAGAAATTTGGTATATGGAGAGAATAAGACAAATAGGTTGTACTCCAGCAGTATTTGAACAAAGTTATATAGCTGTTTCTCTTCTTCCAAATCTTAAAAGAGAAGATTTACTTAATTCAAAATTTGAATATGTAAAAAAACAGGGACTAGAAATAAGTGATAGTGATAGAGAGATTTCTGCAGAGATTCCAAATGATTATGTCGCTTCATCTTTACAGCTTAAAAGAAATGAACCTATACTTTTAGCAGAATGTATAACTTATTTAAAAAATGGAAAAGTATTAGAGTATTCTACAATTTACTATAATCAGAAAAAATATAGATTTAAACTTTATGCAAATAGTATATAAAATGAGGAGGTGCATATACACCCCCTCATTTTATATACTAAAACCCATTCCCTAAAATTTTATTTCTTTGAAAATAAGTAGTCATCTACTAGATTTCTCATCTTAGTAACTCTACCACCATAAACTATGTGTACATTGTGATCATCTGGAATAATAATTCCATTAGGTTTAGATTTTTTTATAAGTTCTTGATTAACTTTGTTTTTATCTTTAATTTCAACTCTTAATCTAGAAATACAGTTATCTACATCTATTATATTTTCTATTCCACCTAATCCAGCAACAATATCTGCTCCTAAGCTATTTTCTTGAGAGTTATTTTTCTCTTCAGAAGAAGTAGGTGTTTCACTTTTCTCCTCTTCCTCTTCAAAATCACTAGCACTCTTACCAACAGTCATAACATTAAATTTATTGATAATAAAACTGTAGATAAAGTAGTAAGCTATTGCAAATATTGGTCCTAAGATTAGGAAAATATACCATTTTGTACTTGTACCTTGTAAAGTTCCAAATACAAACCAGTCAATTATTCCCCCTTGAATATTTCCTATTGCTGCTCCGAACATAGCTGGAATCATAAATGCTAATCCAGCTAAAATTGAGTTAATAAACCAAAGTAATGGAGATATAAAGATATATGTAAATTCAATTGGCTCTGTAATACCTGTTAATATAACAGCAGTAACTCCTGGTAAGAAGTATCTAAATACTTTCTCTCTATATTGAGGAAGAGCACATTTATATATAGCAAATACAGCAGCAGGCATTCCAAATACCATATGTAATATCTTACCTTGAGCAAGATATTGTGTAGCGTGAGTAGAGAATGGTAGATGATTTTCAAGTTGAGCAAAGTAAATATTTAATGCTCCCACTTGAGTTTGTCCAGCAACTGTTTCCATTCCTCCTAGAGCTGTAAATCTAAATGCTTGGTTTAAAATATGATGTAATCCAGTAGGATTGATAGCTTTTTCTAAGAATCCATATAGGAAAACCCCAAGGATATTTAAGTTGGCAATTATACTACCAAATTTCATTATTATATTATTGATAATAGGCCAAACAAATACTAATATCATACCAATAAAAGGCATAATTAAAGCTGTGATAATAGGAACAAATCTCTTTCCACTGTAGAAAGTAAGAGATGGATGTAACTCTACCTGTCTAAATTTATTGTGTAAGATAACTCCAAAAACTCCAGCAATAATACCACCAATAACATTCATATTATATACAAATATACCTAATACATTTGTAAAAAGTGAATTGTGTAGTGTAGCTTCTACTTCTGTCATTCCTTTAGTTTCTACTAAATATTTTATAGAAGTAGTAGTAGGATTATATCCTTGTAACCCTAATAGATAGTTCATACCAACTAAAAGAGCAACATACCCAACTACAGATGAATATACAGCAACCTCTTTATCTCTTTTAACCATTCCTAAAGGAATAGCCATAGCAAAAAGTAGAGGAAGTTGTCCGAAAGGGATACCAGCTAATTTTCTAATAAATCCTAGAAAATTTTGTATTCCACTTCCTTGAAGAAATGGAATAAATTTTATAATATTAGGATTTTGAAGTGCTGCAGATAACCCTAAAAATATAGCCATAAAAGATAGTATTGAAATTGGAAAAAGCAGAGTTTTTCCAAAACTTTGAAGATTTTTCTTTAATTCTTGCATGATAGCCCCCCACAGATTATTTTTTTATTAAGATATTTAAAATCTCTTGTCCTTTAATAGAATAATTTTCAATTTTTTCAAATTTCTCTTGGAACATATTACTCAAGTAAGTTTCATTAGTAAATCTTAAAGTTTCAATTTCATTATTTGGATTGAATAATCTAATAAAGATATAGTTTTCATCTTCTCCCATGTTGATAGCACTTACAACACAGTTTCCTAATTCTAAATTGTATTTGTTCTCAATTCTCTTTAAAGTATTAGGATAGTTTAAATTAAATCTATTGAACTCTTTTAATTGATAAGCAAGTACAGGTGTTAAAAACTCCTTAGCTCTTTGACTATTATTTTTCTTACCTTTAACAAAAGAGAAAGCTAGATTGAAATTAAACTCAATATCTTTAAGTTGATTATCAGGAGTAGGTATCTCTATTCCTGATGGTCTACCAGGTCTATTGATTAACTCTCTTTTTCCAAGATGAGAGAAAGTTCTAAATAGAGTGATATAGATATTACCATCTACTACTTCATACTCTTTTAATCCATAGGAGAAAATAGTTCCCTCTCTATTTTCATCTTTTAAAGAAACATAAGAATTAAATGTCTCAATAGAAACAGGTTTTTCAGCCCATTTATCCTCTTGCCAAATACTTAATTCTTTTTCAAAATAAACTGGTTTATTAACTACACAAAGATGAGAATCAGATTCCACTCTATCAGTTTTTATTTGAGTGTTAAGTACAGCTCTAAATCTTGTATCTTCCACAGAGTTTCTATGGTTGATTTTAACTTTAACTATTTCACTCTCTCCTAATGATAACTCAACATGGAAAACAACATGAGTATCAATTGTCTTTGTATCTCTTGAGTTTTGATTTTTAGGTAGATTAAATTCTAAATCATAGAATAAGATCTCTTCTTTATCACCCTTTAAAGTTTTAATATTGCTTATAGTAGAGTTTTTACTATTAAATACTATATCAGTGTATGGTGGTGAATAGTCATAACTATCTCCTCCATCTCCACTACTTTCAATATAGAAGACATCTTCTAAGTACTCATTAGATACTTTATTAAAAAGATTTAAGCTATTTTCTTTAATCTCTAATTTATAGAAAGAGTTTTCTATTGAATTTTCTACTGTTATATTGTTATTAAGAATATAGTTTTCTCCCTCTTCATAAGTTAAGTATTTGATTTCAAGCCCATCTATTGTATCAACTGTAAAAGATATTTTACTTCTGAAAACTTTAATATCTAAAAGTCTAGCTGCAACTTGTCTATCAATTAATCCAGCATCAGTGATCTCTTGATTTAAAAGAAGATAATTAATCTCTTTACCATCTAAGAAAATTTTAAAATCACTAGTTCTAGTAATTAATTCAAGTTCAACTTTTTCATTATCCCTTTTATATGGAAGGCAGTTATACATAGTGATAACATTTTCATCTCTGTTTTTACCTGCCATAGATATGAGTCTCATATATAACTCTATTTGAGTATCTACAATCTCTTTTACTTGTAAAAGACGTTGCTTAATATCTTTATTTACAGAGTCAGAGTTACATCCTCCAATACTATCATGGGCATGAGTTCCAAAAAGAGTTTTAAAACATTTTTCAAATATCTCATGTGGGTAATCTATATTTAATTCAGTTCCCATTATTGCCAATGGTTCAAGAATATTATATAGTTTATATTCAAGTTCAGTATTTAAAAGTTTTATATCCATTCTTGTAGAGTTAATAGTCCTATGTATTCTTGCATGTTTACTGTGAACTAATTCTCCCTCTACAACTTCAAGATTTTTATCTCTAAGTCCATCTACATATGATTCAAAATCAGAAATTTCAACACTATCATTTGGATAAAGAGTTTTTATTTTATTCATGATATCATGAATATTTTTTTGAATAGGCATCTGATCATGACCATTCATTATAAGTCTTTGTGGAGTAGCTGAATAGTGATCAAGAACTTTTAAAATCTTATCCATTCTTGCTTTTAATTCATCAATATCAGATTCTAAATATTTAGCTCCTTGATATCCAGTAGCTAAATTGATTCCAAATATTGTACTACCATCAATCCCTTTCCAGATAAAATCAGATTTTTCAGCTTTTAATTCACTAAATCCTCTCCAGAAAAAAGAACTTTCTATTCCAAATTGTTTATATATTTGTGGCATTTGTGAAGAATGTCCAAAAGTATCAGGAGCATATCCAACTTTCATAACATCTCCATATTCTAAGGCTTTTTTCATTCCATAGTATAGATTTCTTATGATAGATTCTCCATGAACTAGAAGTAAGTCTGTTTGAGTATACCAAGGTCCAATTCTTAAAGCTCCTCTTTTAACTAGAGCTTCTACACGAACTTTCCATTTAGGAGCAAATTCTATAAAATCATCTAACATAACACTTTGTCCATCTAAGATGTAAATAATATCTTCATTGGCTTCTAAAAATTCAATTACTTGGAACATATGGTTTCTAAGTAAAACTTGAGTTTCATCTTTAGTGAAGTACCACTCTCTATCCCAGTGAGTGTGCATAAGTATTTTTATCTCTCTATTCATTTATACCTCCTGTTCGATTTTAAGATTTTTTTACCTATATACCTTCAAGAGTATTATAATATAGATAATAAAAATATCTAAGTCCATTATTTTGGATAATTATCCAATTTGAAATCTATTGATTAACTCATTTATCATTATAATCATATGAAGTTGTTGCTCTCTAGCTATTACATTTAATTTATCAATAGAGATATTATGTGTAAATGAAAGAGAAGCAATTTTATCTAAAGAGCTCTTTTTTCTAGTAATTGCTATAACTTCTCTTCCTAATTCTTTCATATTTTTAGCAACGTGTTTAATTCTTAAAGTTTCACCAGAGCTAGATATTATGAAGATAATAAAGTCATCAAAGGACTCCATCATCTTCTCTTCACTTATCATAATAGCTTGAAATCCCAAATATAATAGTTGTCTTTGAAAATAGGCAGCTGTAATTTGAGAAGCTCCCAATCCATATAAAAGAATTTTCCTATTATTTTTTAAAATTTTTATAATGTTATCAATCTCTTCAAAATTTATATTATCTATATAGAATATTGTATTATGAATATAACTATTTTTTGAATTACTCATCAGCTTTAAATCCTCCTCAATTGAGAATTTTAGTTCACTAAAACCTTTAAATCCAAGTTTTTTACAAACTCTATTGAGAGTAGCTTGTGAAGAATAAGCTTTTTCACAAAGCTTAATAGCTGAGTAACTAGGAATTTCATTAAAATTTTTCTCAATAAAATCAACTAAGGATTCTTCACTTGTAGTAAGAGAACTTCTAATCTCTCTAGTTTGTAAAAGATTTATAACTTTATAGTTCATAATAATCACCTCTATATAGATAGTACCATATTATTTAAGTGCTGGCCAATAATCTTTATTAGCTTCTATAAGAGCATCTAATATTTTTCTAGCTTTTTTAGCATCAACAACAGTTCTATTTAATGTAAGTGCTTGCAAAGCTTTAGCATAAGAACCTTCAAACCAAGCTTCTACAGTTAATCTTTCATAGGCAAATTGTTGTTCAATAAGTCCTTTATAGAAAGTTCCAATTTTACCAACACCAAAAGGTCTTGGACCATTTACACCAAGATTAGCTGCTACTTCTACCATAACATCATCATCAAGATTAGATATTAGTCCATTATTTTGTACTATTACAATATATATTCTATTTTCATTAAAAGCTATTGATTCAGCAACTTCAACAATCATCTCCCCATGAGCATCATTATGAACCACATTGGAATCTCCCATACTACCTCTTTGAGCAATAGTTCTGCATTCTTCAAAAACTCTTTTCTCTCTTCCATTCATAACTTCATTTGCTCTAGTAAAATCAGGATTTAACTTGGCTTTTTTATATTCTGGATAGTAATAATATTGTAAATATGTATTAGGCATATAATCAGGGAAATCTACTAACATATCTCTAACCATTGCGTAAGTATCTAGCCAAGATTGATCTCTTTGCTCTGCATCTACTGGTTTAAATCCAGATTGAAGAGTAATCTCTTTTAATCTAGGAACTAAATCATTTCCCTCTTTGTCATAGATATTAGTAAACCAACCAAAATGATTAAGTCCAAAGTATACAGGTTCAAATTCATTAGGATTCATATTAAGTAATCTTCCATATGATCTTAATAAATTTACAGGCTGATCACAGATATTTAGAATTTTCTTATCATTAGGAAATGCTCTTTTTAAAGCATCTGCAACTATAGCAGCTGGATTAGTATAATTTAAAAACCAAGCTTCTGGAGCATATTTTCTCACATCATTAATAAGATTAATCATATCTCCTATTGATCTCATTCCATAAGCAAATCCCCCTGGACCACAAGTTTCTTGTCCTATTGCCCCAAGACTTAGAGGTATCTTTTCATCTTTTTCCCTCATAGGATATCCACCAGTTCTAATTTGACAGAATACAAAATCAGCTCCTGTAAATGCTACTTCTGGAGAAGTAGTATATTCAAAATCTAAACTAGGATATTCCTCTTTAAATAAAACTTTTGCAAACTCTCCAATAACTGCTTGTCTTTCTGGATTATTATCAAATAAAACTACTCTTTTTAAAGGGAAAGTTCCTTTTCTTTTACAAAGAGCCTTTAATAATCCAGGAGTCCAAGTACTTCCTCCACCAGCAATTGCTATAACGAACTCTTTTTTCATATTATCCTCCTAACATCAATTGTATAGTTGTATATACAAGTAATATAAAATAAAAATTATTATTTGTCAAGAAAAAATTTTATAAAAAAAGGGAGAGTCAGTTATAATATCCTGAACTCTCCTTTTAATACCCATTGTTCCCAAATGACTAGATACCCAATATTTTTTTAATATCTCCAGCTATAAATTGAGCTTTTGCTCCAAAAATAACTTGAATTCCATATTTTCCAACTTTTACTACTCCACTTGCTCCAAGACTAGAGAAAGATTTTTCATCAACTAAACTAGTATCTTTAACTTCAACTCTTAATCTAGTAATACAATAATCTACAGATACAATATTATCTTTTCCCCCTAAATAATTTATAACTAAAGCTGAAACTTCTTGAAGAGATAATTTATCAGTATCTTCTTTTTGTTCAACAATATCTCTACCTGGAGTTTTTAAATTAAATTTTCTAATCATAAATCTGAATCCGAAATAGTAGCATAAAGCCATAAAAAATCCAAATACTAAAACCATAATATAATTGGTTTCATATCCTGAAAAAGATGGTAAAACTCCAAAAGATACAAAATCAATAAGTCCAGCTGAGAAAGATTTAGCTATATGAACATTTAATAAATATAGAACCATATATGAGATTCCAGCAAAAACTGCATTGAAGAAGTATAACATAGGAGCAACAAAGATAAAAGCAAATTCAATAGGTTCAGTAATTCCAGTTAAGAAACATGTAAAGGCTCCAGAAACAAGAATACCACCAACCATTTTTTTATTTTCAGGAAGAGCTTCTTGATACATAGCTAAAGCAGCAGTAGGAAGAGCCATCAACATTAAAGGATATTCCCCTTGAAGGAATTTTCCAGCATTTTGATAAGTTTCACTAGAAAAAGATTTTACTCCTTCTTCAAACATTTTAAACCAAATAGCTTGATCTCCATGAATTATATTTCCAGTTTCAGTAATATAATCTCCAAAATTAAACCAATAAGGTGAATAAAAAATATGATGTAAACCTGTAGGAATTAAAGCTCTTTCAGTAAATCCAAATATAAAAGTAGATAGAGCTTGGTTGTTTCCATTTGCTAGATTAGAAAGGGCTGCAATTCCATTTTGAATAGGCTCCCAAACCATCGGAAATACTAATCCGATTAAAAAAGCAAATAGAGCAGTAATTATAGGAACAAATCTTTTTCCAGAGAAAAATCCTAAGAAATCTGGAAGTTTAATTTGATAAAATTTATTATACATAGTAGCAGCTAAAATTCCTGATATTATTCCTCCGAAAACACCACTTTGTAAAGTTGGAATTCCCATAACAAAAGTATAAGCTCCACCTTGAGCAGCCATTTCAGGAGTAACATTCGCAACTATTCCTGCAGTAGAATTAATTATTAACATAGATACGATAGCAGCTAAAGCAGCAATTCCAGATTCTCCAGATAATCCAACTGCAGCACCTACTGCAAAAAGTAAAGGTAGATTGTCAAATAAAATTCCTCCAGCATTAGTCATTAAATCTAATCCAAATCTGTCTCCAAAAGCTAGTAATATTCCAGCAGCTGGTAAAATTGAGATAGGAAGCATTAGTGCTTTTCCTATTTTTTGAAGTTTAGCAAAAAATTTCATATTTTCCCCCTTTTTGATTTTTATGTTTTTTTTACATACGTTTATTACTAACTAAGAATAACACTTTTCTTATTTACTGTCAAGGAAATTTTAAAATTTTTTCGAAATTAATTGAGCCACATTGACAAAAATAAAATAAGATAGTATTCTAAAATAGAGAATATGCATTGGAGATAAATATGGAAAAGAAAATAGAAAGATTAAAAATAATAGATCCTTTTTTAAAAGGAGAAAAGACATTAAGAGAAATTGAAAAAGAAACAGAAGTATCATATGCTACACTAAAAAGATGGATAAAAAGTTATAAGGAAAATGGTGAAGCTGGATTAGAGATAAAGCAAAG
Source organism: Fusobacterium sp. (assembly GCA_019410665.1). Lineage (GTDB taxonomy): Bacteria > Fusobacteriota > Fusobacteriia > Fusobacteriales > Fusobacteriaceae > Fusobacterium_A. Next base: position 168 of record DXSD01000023.1, on the reverse strand, counting down.
AGCTGATAAATCATCTTTTAGAAAAGCAAACGATTTAATTATTGAACAGATCAAAGATATTTATTCTCAAAATAAGGAAAAACCCCTTTTAGAGATTTACAAAAAAGTAAAAGAAAGTATTGAAGAAAAAATGAGTTTTAATACTTTTTATAGAGTGTTGAGTAACTT
>DXSD01000022.1 GCA_019410665.1 Fusobacterium sp. | reverse complement strand
ATAAACTTCAAGAATGACGAAGATTGAAGAGAATAAATAGAGCAAGTCAGCGAAGGTGAATGCTAAAAAACACAACTGTTTGAACGAAGTGAGTTTTGTGTTTTTAATGAGCCGAGCCATACTTGCTCTTTATTCTTTGAACGAAAGTCATTCTTGAATTAGTTATAATTACTTTAATTTCTTAAATTGCAACTGCCCCTTTTTATTTCTAGAAACTTATTTTTTGAAGCTTTTTTAAAAAATATATGCTATAATTAAAAAAAATATTATGAGGTGAATTATGGACAGTAGAATTTTACAACTTGCAAAAAATTTAGTTTCTCACTCTTGTAGAGTTGAAAAGGGAGAGAAAGTTTTAATAGAGATATTTGGAGATGCTCCAAAAAATTTAGCTAAAGCTTTAGTTAGAGAGGTTAGTGCAGCAGGAGGATTACCTTTTGTTACTCTTAAAGATCAATCTATTACTAGAGAGCTAATTAAAAACTCCACTAAAGAGCAACTTGAATTAATGGCTAAATATGAGTTAGAAAGAATGAAAGATATGGATTGTTATATAGGAGTTAGAGGAAGTGATAATACTGCAGAACTTTCTGATGTTGAAGATGAAAAAATGAGAATGTATTCTGATCTTTTCTCTATGCCTGTGCACTTAAAAGAGAGAGTAAACAACACTAAATGGGTAGTCTTAAGATATCCTAACAACTCTATGGCTCAACTAGCTAATACTTCTCTTGAAGCTTTTGAGGATTTCTATTTTGATGTTTGTTGCTTGGATTACTCTAAAATGGAGAAAGCTATGGACTCTCTATCTAAATTTTTAGAAAAATCTGATAAAGTTAGAATAGTAGGACCTGGAACAGATATCTCTTTCTCAATTAAAAATATTCCAAATGTTAAATGCTTTGGTCGTAGAAACATTCCAGATGGGGAGTTATATACTGCTCCTGTAAGAGAAAGTGTAAATGGAGTGATCTCTTACAATACTCCTTCTGTTTATGAGGGATTTACATTTGAGAATATAACTTTTGAGTTTAAAGATGGAAAAATTATAAAAGCTACTTCTAATAATACAGAGAAGTTAAATGAAATTTTAGACTCTGATGAAGGGGCAAGATATATTGGAGAGTTTGCTTTTGGAGTAAATCCATATATTTTAAAACCTATGAAAGATACTCTATTTGATGAAAAAATTTCTGGAAGTATTCACTTTACTCCAGGACAAGCTTATAAATTAGCTGATAATGGAAATAAATCTAGTATTCACTGGGATTTAGTTTTAATTCAAAGACCTGAATTTGGTGGAGGAGAGATTTGGATAGATGATGTTTTAGTTAGAAAGGATGGAGTATTCGTTCTAGAAGAATTAAAAGTTCTAAATCCTGAAAATTTAAAATAATTGGAGGAGAAATATGAATATACTTATGGCACTTTCTCAACTTGAAGTAACTGGTGCAGAGGTATATGGGGTTACTTTAAGTGATGAACTTATAAAAAGAGGGAATAAAGTAGTTATAGTATCTGACACTCTTACCAAAGAGTGTCAAGCTGAGTATATTAAAATTGAATTTAATAAAAGAGGGCTAGGGCAAAGAATAAAACAGGTTCAACAACTTCTTACTATAATAAGGGAAAAGGATATTCAAGTTGTTCATGCACACTCACGGGCATCTTCTTGGAGTTGTGAAATAGCTTGTAAGATAGCTGGAATCCCTTTAATTACAACCACTCATGGACGTCAGCCTGTACACCTAAGCAGAAAGATTTTTAAAGCTTTTGGTAATGAAACTATCACAGTTTGTGAAAATATCAAAAAGCATCTTATAAATGAACTAGGTGTAGCTGAGAATAGAATAAGAGTTTTAAGAAATCCCATTGAAGTGGAAAAATATCCTTTTTGTTATTCTAAAGAGAAAAAAGAGGAAAGAATTGTATCTATAATAGGAAGGCTTTCAGGTCCTAAAGGGGATACTGCCCTTAAACTTTTAGAGCTACTCTCTAATATCCCTAAACTTAAAATTCAAATAATAGGTGGAAAAGAGATACCAGAAAAATTTAATCAATTTCTTAATAAAGATAATATAAATTTTTTAGGTTATGTTAATGATATTCCTGAAAGAATCAAAAACTCTGATCTAATAATTGGTGCTGGTAGAGTGGGAGTAGAGGCAATCCTCTCTGGAAAACCTCTTATTGCTGTAGGTGAAGCTAAATATATTGGGCTTATAAAAAGCGATAACTTAGCTCAAGCTCTTGAATCTAACTTTGGAGATATCAATTTTGAAAATAAAAGTTTTTTCCAATGGGAAAATTTAAAAAATGATATTGAAGAGGCTTTTCTTCTTTCTGAAAGAGAATTACTTCCTTTGAGAGAGGCAATTATAAAGGAGTTTGATCTAAAAAATATAGTTGATAAAATTGAAAAGCTCTACGCTAAGAATTTTGTTCTTACAAAAAAATATGAGATTCCTGTAATAATGTATCATAGAGTTATTAGAGATAAAAGTCAAGGTGGAGTCCATGGAATATATGTTACTGAGGAGCAGTTTGAAAAACATTTAAAATATTTAAAAGACAGTAACTATGAAACTATTACTTTTAAAGATTTACTTAACAATAAGTATAAAGAACGTTTTAATAAAGGAAAGAAACAGATTATTTTAACCTTTGATGATGGTTATACTGACAATTACAACTATGCTTTCCCACTATTAAAAAAATATGGTTTTAAATGTGTAATCTATCTTTTATCTCATCTAGATTATAATAGATGGGATGTAGAGGTTAAAAGCAATCCTGAAAAAGAGTTTAAACTGATGAATTTGGATATGTTAAAAGAGATGGAAGCTTATGGAATAGAGTTTGGTGGTCACACTAAAACTCATCCTAAATTAGCTACTCTTCCTATTGAAGAGGCTCGTGAAGAGATTCTAACTTCTAAAAAGGTTTTAGAGGAAAAATTGGGGCACTCTCTTATCTCCTTTGCTTATCCCTATGGAAACCTTAATGAAGAGGTAAAAGAGATAGTAAAAAATTCTGGTTACTCTTTTGCTGTAGCTACTGATTCTGGGGATATATCTTTTTCTGAAGATTTATTTCAAATTAGGAGAATCGGGATATTCCCTACAAACAATTTCCTCACTTTCAAAAGAAAGGTATCTGGAAGGTATAACTTTATAAAAATAAAAAGAGAAATGAAAGAAAAGAAAAAAAGAACAATTTAGGGTGGTGTATTATGCTTATAACAGTTGATATTGGAAATACTCATATAGTGACAGGACTATTCAACGAAAAGGGAGAAATACTTTTGACTTTTAGAGTTTCAACTAATGACAAACTCACTGAAGATGAATATTTTTCATATTTTAGAAATATATCAAAATTCAATGGCATAGAGATAGAAAAAGTTAGCGGAATCGTTGTTTCCTCTGTGGTTCCTAATCTTATAACTATCTTCCAGTTCTTTGGTAGAAAATACTTTAACATTGAGCCTATGATAGTTGATTTAGAAAAAAATCTTCCTTTTACCTTTGCTGATAATATGAACCCTACAGGTTTTGGTGCTGATAGAATAATTGATATTGTTCAAGCTTTAAAAGATTATCCTAATAAAAATCTTATCATTATAGATTTAGGAACTGCTACTACCTTTGATGTACTTAAAAAGAATGTTTATGTAGGTGGAGCTATTTTACCAGGAATAGAGATGAGTATAAATGCTCTTTGTGGAAACACTGCAAAACTTCCTAAGGTAAAATTTACAACTCCTGATTGTGCTCTTGGTTCAGATACTATCTCTCAAATACAATCTGGAATTTTTTATGGATATGCTGGTCAATTGAAACATATTATTAGAAAAATGAAAGAGGAAGTAGCTGAAGAGTGTTTTGTTGTAGCCACTGGTGGACTTGGAAAAATACTCTCTGCTGAGATTGATGAAATAGATGTATATGAACCTGACTTAAGTATTAAGGGATTGTACTCTTTGTATCTTGCTAATAAATAAAAATTTTCTTGTATAAATTAGTATTTAATGCTATAATAAGCACAGGAAAACTGATTTGATAAATTAAACACTAACTTTTTTTCACGTTTCAAAGGTATAGATTCATGTTTCAAAAATTTTAGGGTTTGTTTTTTCTATTTTGGTTTATCTAAAATTTTTGGAGGTGCATTTCTATGCTAAAAGGAACAGTAAAATGGTTTAACAAAGACAAAGGATTTGGATTTATTTCTGGAGAAGATGGAAACGATTATTTCGTACACTACTCTAACATCAATGCTAAAGGATTCAGATCTTTAGAAGAGGGACAATCAGTATCATTTGAAGTAACTGAAGGAGCTAAAGGTCCTGTTGCTTCTAATGTAACAGTAGCTTAGTTTTTGTAAAATTGTAGGGTGCTGTATGCACCCTATTTTTATCCGTTTTTTTGGAGGGATATTATGTGTAATGAAAGAAAGAAAAGACTCCAATTTCTAGTTAATAGTTTAGTAAAACTATTTTTGTTTCCTTTATTTATTGTAGGTCTTATGTTAAGATTCTATGATACAATTTTTAAGAAAGATCAAAAAAAGAAAAAGAGAGTATCATATAATTTATGGTATTAGAGTATGCATGGGTGGCGGAATGGTAGACGCGCAAGGTTGAGGTCCTTGTAGGTAGTTCTCCTGTGAGAGTTCAAGTCTCTTCCCATGCACCATGAAAAAGTAAATTAAGAGGGTAGATTTATTATCCTCTTTTATTTTTTTTGAAAATATACAGCAATATATAAAAAAATATGTTACAATAATGAAAGTATGATAAAACTAACTATAGTTTTAAAGGAGTAAAGATGAAGCTTACGAAAAAAGAAAAAAATTTAATCATTGGTTCATTGTTAGTTATTGGTTTTAGTTTGTATGCTTTTAATAAACGTGATAGTATTATAGAAAAACTTGCAAATAACCAACTTCTCTCAAAATCTTATCAAGAGAGTAAGAATAAAAGACTGCTTAAAGATATTACTAGAAAGTTAAATGATGAAGTTTTAATTGAAAATATAGAGGAACTATCTACAGAAAAATTAGAAGTAGCTAGTAATATCCTTAATAATCAAGCTTTTTTAGATGTGTTAAATAGTAAGGATAAAGTTAATTTTAATTCTGAAAACTATTTCTCTGAAACTCTTTCCTATAAAGAGGCAACTACTCTTTATAATGTTAGTAGAAGATTTAGAGAAATGAGTTTGCTCTCTAATAGTATAAAAAATTATCTTATTGATAATTTCCCAAATTTTGACTCTAATAAAATTTTAGCAGATGAAGGAAAAATTCCTGAACTTATCACTGCTAAAGAGAAATTTTTGAAATTAATTCCAAATCCTGAATTAAAAACTATTATTAATTCACTTAATAAGGAACAATTGGATAAACTTAATAATATTGTAAGTAATGATAGTAGTATGATTGATTTTTTAAATTCTAATGAGATATTTTTAAAAAAAGTTGAAGAAAATTGTAGTAAACTCCTCTCTTCAGGATTACCTATTGAAACTTTAGAGAATCTAGTTTCATTTAGTAAAAGAGCTGATGAGCTAACTAATCTTGATGATAGATTTAAAACTTTTATTACATCAACTCTTCCTGGAATTGATTTAAAAAAAATATACCTATATGGAGATTTTTATCTTACTGATAAGAATAATAGTATCCTTTTAGAAAAAGATTACAGAAAAGCTGTTTATACCTTCGAGGACCCTTTTATTAAATTGAATCCTTATGGTAGAACTCCTCTTACTGCTCTTATGAAAATAGAAAACTCTTTAGCTAATAAAAAAGTAAAGATTACAGTATTTGGACAATTTGGAAGTGAGAACTACTCTTATTCAACTACGATTAATGGTTCTGGAGAGTTTCCAATAGTTGGACTTTATCCAAAATGTGAGAATAAAGTTTTGATAAAACTAGAAGATGGAAGAGAAAAAACAGTTACAATTACTACTGAAAAATTAGATGATATTCTTCCAGCAATAGTTATAGAAAAGAAAAATCCTAAGGTGATGGAAGAGGGAATGAACCTAGTCTCTTTTAATACAAAAGAGAGAGCTCTACCTTTTGTCTTTGATATAAATGGAAATATTAGATATGTATTAGATATCTCTTCTACTATAAATAAAGCATATGTTGGAAAAGAGGATAACCAATGGATGGTTGCCAATGATAAAGCTGTATTCACTTTTGATATTCTTGGAAGAGTTTTGAGTACTAGAGAACCAAAATACTATGCAGAAAATGAAAATTGGAAAAATGGTGTTTTATTTAGAGAGATTCAATATCTTCCTAAAATGAATAATCAATTAGCTGTTTATGGTTTTAGTGATAAAGTATACCCTAGTGGTGTTTTCTCTGAGTTGGGAATAGATAGTAAACAGGAACTTTTTAAAGCTAGATTGTATTTTGATAAAAATAGTTTTGAAGAGAATAATATTTTATCTGGTAGAAGAATAGAACTTTTTTAATAAAGTAGGAGAGTGTAATGGAACAGGAAAAAGGAATGACTTTAAATACTATATATATCTTATTTTTAGGGATGATTTTTTATTTAGGAAAATATATATTTGTATCTAATACAAATGTATTTTCTCTTTACTCCCTTTTTGGATTTTTTATAATGATGTTGGGAGCTTATGCCACTGACAATATGAAATTTCAAAGATTTAAGTATAAGTTTAGAAACTATATTTTTGTAATCATCATAGATACCATCTGTTTTATGTCTTGGTTTTTCTATACTTGGGATCTATCTCTTATTATTTTTATGCTGATATTTATATCAACTCAGCTTTTAATCACTGTATTAATTAGTATTGCTGTTTTTAAAATCAGACATGTTACTATATATGGAGATGGAGAGATGAAAAGACGTGTTCTAGAGAGTCTTCAAAATTTCCAAGATTATAAATATATTGATTTCCAAGGGGAAAAAGATGAATTCCCTCAATTTGTAAAGGAAAATGATATCTCTCTTATTATTCTTTGTAGAGAAAAATTAGCTATTAGTGAAATTAGAAAAATTCTTGCTATGAAACTAGAGGGAATAGAGGTTAAAAGTTACTTTGATTATATGATTGAAAATGAAGGAAAAATTGAAGTAGAGTTTATAACTGAAGAGTGGTTATTACAAGCTTATGGATTTAAAATTTTACGTAGTCAAATCCAAAATAATATAAAGAGATTATTTGATATTACTATGGCTATCATAATAGGAGTTATGACTCTTCCTATCATGCTTATTTCTGCTTTAATAGTTAGACTTGAAAGTCCTGGACCTATAATTTATAGTCAAGAGAGAGTTGGAGAAAATGGAAAAGAGTTCAAAGTTCACAAATTTAGAAGTATGAGAAATGATGCTGAAAAAGATGGAGCTAAGTGGGCACAAGTTAACGATCCTAGAGTTACAAAATTTGGAAATTTTATGAGAAAAACAAGAATAGATGAGCTCCCTCAGCTTTTAAATGTACTGAAGGGGCAGATGAGTTTTATAGGACCAAGACCTGAAAGAATGGTTTTTATTAAGGAGTTAGAAAAAGAGATCCCTTACTATAACTTAAGACATATGGTAAAACCAGGTCTTACAGGTTGGGCTCAGGTTATGTATCCCTATGGTGCAAGTGTTGAAGATGCTAGAAGAAAATTAGAGTATGATCTATACTATATTAAACATCATAGCTTATATTTAGATATGGTGATTATGTTTATGACTTTTAAAACTGTAGTATTTGGAAAAGGAAGATAAATATGTTAACAATTTTTACTCCAGTATATAATAGAGAAGATACATTGGAAAGGTTGTATGAGAGTTTACTTAGACAAAACTCCAAAGATTTTCAATGGATAGTAGTTGATGATGGTTCTACAGATAGAAGTGGAGAGCTTATAAAAAAATTTCAATTGAGTTCTCCCTTTGAGATAATCTATAAATATGTTTCTAATGGTGGAAAGATGAGAGCTATTAATGAGGGAGTAGCCTTAGCTTCTAGAGAGTTCTTTTTTATTGTAGATAGTGATGACTTTATTACTGATAATTGTGTGGAAACTATTAATTTATATGGAAAAGAGCTCCCTAAATCTATGGGAGGAATGATTTTTAGAAAAATTGAATTAAACAGTCAAAAAATTTCTGGTAAAGCTTATCCTAAAAAAGTTATTGATTCCTCTCCTATTGAAATTGTTTATAATTTAGGAATAGATGGAGATAAAGCTGAGGTTTTTAGAACTGATATATTAAAAAAATATCCATTTAATGTTTATCCTGGAGAGAAATTTATTCCTGAAGCAAGAATTTGGATAAAAATTGGAGAAGAGTATAAGATGAGATATATTGATGAGGGAATCTATTACTTTGAATATCTACAAGATGGATACACCTATAACTTCAATAGACTCCTTAAAAATAATCCCAAAGGTTTTAGAGATTACTATAAGTTTATGCTTTCTTATCCTCTTCCATTAAAGAATAAGTTTAAATTTTTAATCAGATATCTTCAAGCTAGCTATTATGTTTTTACATCTGAGAGGAGGTCGAAATGAAGATACTTCATATAATAACATCACTTGAGTTAGGAGGGGCTGAAAAACTACTTACCGAGTTAATTCCTTATCAAAAAAGTATGGGGCATTTTGTTAAAATAATGATTCTTAGTGATAAAGATGCTATATTTAAAAAAAATTTAGAGGATAAGGGAGTGGAGGTATTAGTTTGTAGTAGTAATTCTATTAAATCTTTTCTCAATCCCCTATCAATATTAAAAGAGATAAAAAAAGAAAACTATGATATTGTCCATGCCCATCTTGTCCATGCTCAATATTGGACAAGAGTAGCTAAAATATTTGATACTGGTAATAGAATATATATTACTACTGAACACAGTACATCAAATAGAAGAAGAGATTCTAAACTTATGGGAATCATTGATAGATTTGTTTTTGGTGGCTTTGATAAAATAGTCAGTATCTCTGAAGCTACTGAACAAAGTTTAAAAACTTGGTTAAAGAGAGATGATGACTCTTTTGAAATAGTGTATAATGGTGTTGATATAAAAGAGTTTCAAAACTCTATTCCATATTCTAAGACAGAACTTGGAATAAGAGAGGATGATTATATAATAATGATGGTTTCTAGATTTCATGAATCTAAAAATCAGATGGGAGTAGTTGAAGCTCTTAAATGGTTACCTGTTAGATATAAACTGATCTTTGTTGGTGATGGAAAGTTACAAGAGAGAGTTAGAGAGTACTGTATAACAAGCAATCTCATTAATAGAGTTAAATTTCTAGGCACAAGAAAAGATATACCACAACTTTTAAAAACAGCTGATATTGTAGTACAATACTCTTTTTTTGAAGGGTTTGGAATTACAGCAGTAGAAGCTATGGCCAGTGGTAAGCCTGTTATAGCTAGTAATGTTCCTGGACTTAGTCAAGTTGTTGAGGGAGCTGGTTATCTTGTAGATATAAATACTCCTAGAGAACTGGCTAAGGCTATTCTATCTATTAGAAGTGGAGAGATTTATAAAGAGATCAGTGAGAGATGTTTAGAAAGAAGTAAAAAATATACAATTGAATGGTGTGCTAAAAACTATTTAGATCTTTATGAAAGGGAGTTAGAAAAATGTTAGCATATTGGGGAATAGCTATTTTTTTAGGAATAGGAAGTATTATTGAACAAATAGGTAAAAATAAAAGGGTGAGAGAGAATATTTTTGTATTTTCTCTTCTCCTTTTAATTTTATTTTTTGGACTTAGAGGGTATATTGGATATGACTGGTACTCTTACAAGCCTAATTTTGATAAGCTTATAAATTTTCAAATTTTTAACTCTGGTTATGAGTTAGGATTTCAATTTTATACTGCTCTAATTAAAAATTTTACAAGTAATTACTTTGTCTATACCTTTATAAATACTTTTGTAGACTTTGTAATGCTTTTCTTTATAATTAAAAGATACTCTAAATCACCTGTATTATCACTCCTTCTTTTCTTTGGAGTTTATGGAGTTGCTCTTGAAATTGATCTCCTTAGAAATGCTAAGAGTATTATGCTATTTTTAATCTCTATAAAGTATATTGAAAAAAGAGAGATTTTTAAATTTGCTGGACTCAACATATTAGGAATACTTTTTCACAGTAGCTCCATACTATATCTACCTATGTATTTTATACTAAATATAAAATGGAATAAAAAGTTTATCCTTTCTCTTTTTATTTTGGGAAATCTCTACTACCTCTCTGATACAAGAATATTCCTAAAAATTATTCAAGAGTATAGTAATCTCCTTCCTACAAATATTGGAGCTAAACTTTCAGGATATTTTGGAATAATCCCTTTAGATTTTCCATTAGGTTTCTCTCTTTACTATTTTGAGAGGATCACTCTTTTTCTACTATGTTGGTTTGTAGATGAGAGTCTTCAAAAGAAAAGGTATGGTAACATTATGCTAAACTCACTGTACATATCTATATTTTTCTTTTTGTATCTCTCAGAGTTTTCCATTATCTCTATGAGATTTGGACTACTTTTTATCTACTCCTATTGGTTTATTCTACCTATGCTTTTAGAGATCTATCCTAAAGTACCTATTCTTGTGGTAATAATTGCTCTATCTCTATTTAGGCTTAACAATCAGATAAACTTTATAGGTAGTAGAGAGGTTTACTCTTATCAAAATATCTTCATCAATGCTCAAGATATTGATGAACAAAGAAGAAAAGTTGAAGAAGCTAGTAAATATAAATTACAAGGACATGGGAGAGAGATTTCATTACTTTTTTAAGGAGAAAATTTATGAAGATAATGTTCGTAGCTAACTATATGTGGGATATATACATTTTTAGAGCTGGAGTTTTAAGAGCCTTAGTAAAAGATGGGCATGAGGTAATTGCAGTAGCTCCAGACAACGGCAGAATAGATATGGAGAAAGCTATTCCTGGATTGAGGGCTATCTCTATAAAGCTTAATAAAAGAGGGATGAATCCCATTGAAGATTTAAAACTTGTAAAGGATCTATATAAGTTATATAAAGAGGAAAAACCAGATTTAATTTTTCACTACACAATTAAACCAAATATCTACGGAACTATTGCTGCTAAACTAGCCAATATAGATTCTATAGCTATACTTACAGGATTGGGATACTCATTTATTCAAAAAAGTTTAGTATCTAAAATAGCTGTGGCACTCTACAAGTTTAGCTTAAGATTTTCAAAGGAGATCTGGGTGCTTAATAGTGATGATAAGCTGGCTCTTTTAAGTAAGGGGATTGGAGATAGTGAAAAAATATTTATTCTTCCTGGTGAAGGAACAGATTGTGAAAGATTTAAACCTCTTCCAAAGGAGAGAAAAGATAGTAAAACAGTATTTTTAATGATTGCTAGAGCTTTTATTGATAAAGGATTTAAAGAGTATGAAGGAGCTGCTAGGACTCTTAGAAAAAAATATGGAGAAAAAGTTGAATTTTGGTACTTAGGTGCCTTAGGAGAGGGTGCTGTTTCTGGAATAACTAAGGAGTATATGGATAACTTAGTTACTGAAGGAGTTTTAAATTACTTAGGAATAACTGACACTCCAGAAAATGTAATTAAAGAGTGTGATGCTGTTGTTTTACCTTCATATAGAGAGGGGATATCTAAAACTCTTCTTGAAGGTGGAGCTATGGGAAAACCTATTATTGCTTCTAATGTTACTGGGTGTAAAGAGATTGTAGAGGACAATGTAACAGGTTATCTAGTAGAGGTTAAAAATATAGATGATCTTGTTAGAAAGATGGAGAGCTTTATTAATCTTACTACCCAAGAGAGAGAGAAAATGGGGAAACTAAGTAGGGAAAAGATTCTTAAAGAGTTTGATGAAAAGATAATAATTGATATTTACAGAAAAAAAATATCTGAATAGTTTTGATGTTTTTAATAAAATAAGGAGTAAAATTATGGATTTAAGTATTATAGTTCCAGTTTATAATGTAGAGGAGTATTTAGCAGAGTGTTTGAGAAGTATTTATAAAATAAGTTCCCTCAGATATGAAGTTATTTTAGTAAATGATGGCTCAAAGGACAACAGTTACAAGATAATAGAGGAATTTAAAAATCTATATCCTAATAAAACTATAGTGATAAATAAAGAAAATGGTGGGCTCTCTTCAGCTAGAAATGCTGGACTTAAAGCTGCTAAAGGTAAATATGTATCCTTCATAGATAGTGATGATTTTATTGATCCTGATGAGTTTGAAAAATTTGTAATTAAAGGGATAAAATCTCGTCTTGATATTGCTGTGGGTAATATGAGATACTATATTCCTGGAAAAATTGGTGAACCTCTTTTTAGATCTAGAAGAATAAAGGATTTAGAAACAGTTTCTGGTGTTGAGTTTCTTTACTCTCTTTTTCAAAATCCTAAATGTTATAGAGAAGAGGTAGTAGACGATATTTATAGAAGAGATTTTCTAATTAAAAATAAACTCTTTTTTAATGAAGAGATTGTCCATGAAGATAGCGAGTTTACTACCTTAGCATATTTAAAAGCAAAAAAGGTTAAATATATTGATAAAGCTTTTTATTTTTATAGACAAAGAGAGGGAAGTATAATGAATAAAGTTTCAGAAAAAAGTATTCTTTCTCTTGAAAAAATCTGTGAAAAGTTATTTAGTGAGTATAAAAAATTGGAAAATAAAAATGGAAAAGAGGCTCTTGCTACTTTAATTTTAAGTTTTTATTCCACAGCACTATATAAAAGATATAATGGAGCTGGAGATCATCTTAGAGTACATAAGAGATACAAGGAGATATACAAGGAATTAAAAAAATATGCTCAATCAAATATTGAGTATAAACTTCTATCTTTTTCTATCTTTATCCCTAATACTTTAAGAAAACTTTTAGGTAAAGAGATCAGTAATGTTCAAAAAATTCCTAAATTTTAAGGAGGGTGTATGATTCCTAAAAAAATTCATTTTATCTGGTTAGGAAAAAACTCCTTTCCTAATCTTATGGATATTTGTATTAACTCTTGGAGAGAAAAACTTTCTGATTATGAGATAATTGAGTGGAATGAAGAAAATCTTGATTTTTACAATTTAATTGAAAAGAATAGATTTTTAAAAGAGTGTTATAAAAGAAAATTGTGGGCTTTTCTTTCAGATTATTTTAGAATAAAAGTCCTTTATGAAAATGGTGGTATCTATTTGGATACAGATATGCAAATTATAAAAAATTTAGATCCACTTTTAAAAAATGACTTTTTTATTGGTGCAGAAAGTGAGAGAATAATCAGTGCTGGAATTATAGGGGTTATTCCTCATCATCCTCTGCTAAAAAAAATATTAGACTTCTACACTGAAGATATTTGGAATGAGCCTATCTTCACAATTCCAGATATAATTACCAGAGTTATCAATAGAGAGTATGATTTTAAAATGGAAAGGGATATTACTTGGATAGATGAAAAGATGGTAATCTATCCTCCTAGATTTTTCTATCCTTACCATTTTTCTGAAGAGTTTAAATATAGCCATATAAAAAACGATACTTATGGAATCCATTGGTGGGGAAAAAGTTGGACAGGAAAAAAGGATCTGGCTAAACTCTATTTTTTAGAATTTAAACATTATAGAGGATTTAAAAAGAAAATTGTAGATCTGTTAATCCTTACTAAGCTAATGAAATTTGTAAAAAATTCTAAACTCTTAGTAGATTTAAGTAAACGAATATAAGAGATAACTACTTAGTTATTATTCAACTAAAGAAAACTCAAAGAATTGTGTAAATTATGAAGAGAAGTTAGATTAACTCAGCGAAATCGAACGCTAAAAAATGCAATAAGTCGAAGACTTAACCCTTGCATTTTTAGTGAGATAAGCCATAGTTAATCAACTTCTTGGAATATGGAGCAATTCTTAGTTTTCTTCTTAAGAGATAAAATATCTAAGTGGTTACTATAGGAGATATGATGAACAGAATAAGATACCTATTTACTGATAAATTAATAGTAAATTTTCTTCATATATTTAGTGGAGATGCTCTTGCTTCTATTCTCTCTATATTCTCTATCTCTTTTATTACAAAGGGGATTGGAATGGAGAGATATGGATTTATTGTTTTAATTCAAGGGATAGTCTCATTAATAGATGGTATTTTCAACTTTCAATCTTGGCAAGGGATAATCAAATTTTTTCCTGAGGTTAAAGAAAATCACCAAAAGCTAAAAGAGTTAATTAAATTTAGCTATATTTTAGATTTTGCTACTGCTTTTTTAGCCTTTTTCATAATTATTATTTTAAACTCTTGGATAGGAGCTCTCTACTCCTTCTCTCAAGAGGAGAGATATCTTTTGATACTTTTTTCTATTTATGTAATTTTCAATATTCAAGGAACACCAATTGGAATATTAAGAAGTTATAATAGATTTGACTACCTAAGAAATCAAAGAGTAGTTATTGCTCTTTTTAATTTTACTCTGCTAGGGATAGGATATTTTCTCAAGTTTGGAATGGTATATTTTATAAATAGCTTTCTTTTTACAAATATTTTAAATGCTATTCTATTAAATTATTTTGCTTTTAGAGAGTTAAAAAGTAGAAAGATAGTAGGAGTTTTTAAAGAGAGATCCTCATTTAATAAAGAATTTTTTAAATTTACCTCTCTCACAAATATAAACTCTAGTTTAGATATTCCTGTACAATACTTTGATAATCTTCTAGTAGGAAAAATGCTCTCACTTGAACAGTTAGGAGCATATAAAATTTGTAAAACCATTGCTATTCTTTTAGATAAAGTTGGTACTCCACTTTACCAAACACTATATCCATACTTTTGTGAAAAGGTAACTGAAAAAAAATATAATGAAATTTTTAGAAGAGGGATAAAAATTTCTCTACTTCTTTTTGGAGCTTGTACGACTATTCTTATAGGAATGAATATAATAGGCTTTGAGGTACTTTCTAAATTTTTCTCTCAAAGCCTTAATAGTTATAGATTAGAGATAAATCTCTATCTCATTATGAAATCTTTAGCTACTACCTTTATATGCATACACCCTCTATTTTTAGCAATGGGATACATTAAAGTGGAAACTAAGATAATTTTTATAGCAAATATTATATATTTAGTTGTACTTTTACTACTTATTAAGAAATTTGCTCTTATAGGTGTTATCCTTGCCTATGGTATCCAAGTATTTTTAATTCTATTTATGAAGTTAATAACTATTTTAACATCTCATAATTTGTAGCTATCATTGGTACTTTTAGAACATCTAACATCTTTTCTAAAAGTACCCCCTCTTTACTTGGATATTTAAATCCATAACTAGCCATAATACACTGAGTAATAAATTGTACTCCTCTCTCTATTGCCATAGGTAAGCTATCTCCTTGAAGTAAACTTCCTATTACAACACTTGTGTAAGCATCTCCAGTTCCTGGATAGGAAGCTGGAATATATCTACAACTTACTTTCCAAAATACATCATTCTCTCTGTCATAAGCTACTACACTTGTTTTCTTATCCAACTCATTATTTTTAGCTTCTGGCACACTTGTAGCTATAACTATCTTTGGTCCCATTTGAGCTAATTCTCTTAAATACTCTTTCACTTTTTCCTCAGTTACACTCTCTTTATAATCCTTCCCTAAAAGATACATCACTTCAGTGAAATTAGGAGTTATAATATCAGCTTTTTGAATAAGATTTCTCATTCCATTGACCATATCTTCTCCCATTGTACTATACAGTTTTCCATTATCTCCCATTACAGGATCAACAACAGTGAACTTAGCTTTCTTTCCAAAGAAATCTATAAAATCTGCAACTATCTCTATCTGTTTAGGAGATCCTAAAAAACCTGAGTATATACAATCAAACTCTAAATCTAATCTCTTCCAGTGGTTAATATGCTCCTGCATATATTCAGTTAAATCTATAAAACTATATCCTTCAAATCCTCCAGTATGTGTAGATAGTATTGCAGTAGGAACAGGACAAACTTGAACTTTCATATTTGATAAAATAGGAATTATTGTAGTGAGAGAAGCTCTCCCATATCCTGATAAATCATGTATTGCTGCTACTTTTTTTACTAAATGCTCCATCACTTCACCTCTTAATATTTTTTCTCTTATGTATTTAATCTTTTCTACTTTCTTTTATAATATTCCCTGAAATATCAAACCATTTCCAAACTCCTACCATATTATTATTTTTATAATAACCTATCATTTCCAGCTCTCCACTTGAAAAATATTTTCTCTTCTCTCCATTGAGCTTACCATTTTTATAATTAGTCACAGATATTAGCACTCCCTCTTGTGAAAAATTTTTACTCTCTCCTTCTAGATTACCATCTACATAAAAACTTTCGGTTTTTATATTACTATTGGAGTAGTACTCTACTATTTTCCCATCTAACTTATTTCTTTTGTAATTTTTTCTGGCTACTAAACTCTCATTCTTATAATAAATACACTCTCCATCAAGCATATCATCTTTATAGTTTAATTTTTCACACAAAACTTTATTCTCAAATTTTTTTAGTTCTCCCTGCTTATTTTTATTCTCATCTATATGATACTCATATAAAAAATTTCCTACCTGTTCAACTACTCTCTCTATGCTCATAATTCTCTCCAAAACTTATATTCTAAAAATATTATACTTTATTTTTTCATAATTTTAAAGAAAATTCTAAAGAATAAAATACTTAACAATATAAAAGGAAAAAAACTTACTTCCAATGGAAATATCCATTACAGTAAATTTTTTTCCTTTTCTTTACTACTACTTAGCTAATTGGTATATGGCTTCTACGTATATTTTTAATAGAGTATCTATTTTATCAATCTCTAAATACTCATTTTTTTGATGCATATTATCTACTTGAGAAGATAATAAAGCTCCAAAGGCAACTCCATTAGTTACACTTCTTGCATATGTTCCTCCACCTATTGCAACAGGTTCACTATCCTTATCTCCAGTTATATCCTTATAAATATTCATCAAAGTAGAAACTAAGAAACTATCTTTAGCAACATATAGTGGAGCAGTATTTCCAGCTACCTCTACCTCCATATGTTTTCCAGCTCTCTCTTTAACATTTTCTATAACTTTACTATTCTCTACAAGAACTGGACATCTAATATCTATACAGATCTCTAATACTCCATCTTCTAAAGTTGTTTTTCCAATATTAAGAGTTAATTTTCCACTCTCTTCATCTTCAAAATTAATTCCTAAAGATTCTCCATCTAACTCCATTTTTATATAAGTATTAAAAAATTCAACTAAAGATTTTAACTCCTCATTTTTTACATCTACAAGTTTTAAAAATTCAAAAAGAGCAGATACTGAGTTGTATCCCTTTGATGGTTTTGAAGCATGAGCAGATTTACCATATGAGTTTATTATATATTTTCCCTCTTTCTCTTCACAAGTTACCTTATACTCCTTATCACAGTTATAAGTTTCAAGAGCTTTCTCTACTCCCTCTAAATATGATACAGGAATATTTAGTTCACATCTTTCAGGTACAGAGTTAAAAGCATTTCCTCCTAAAATTGTAACATCTTTTAAAGTAGGGTAACTGTTTTTAAATTTAAAACGAACTATTCCTTTCTCAGCAAAAGTTACTGGGAAACTAGAGTCTGGTGTAAATGCTAAAGTAGGTTGTGGCATTTTTAAAGTTTTAAAGTAATAGTCCATACACTTACTTCCACTCTCCTCATTAGCTCCTAAAATCATTCTTACTTTTTTATTTAACTTCACTCCTGAATCCATTATAGCTTTCATAGCATATAAACAAATTACAGAAGGTCCCTTATCATCAAGTGTTCCTCTTCCATAGATTCTTCCATCTACTATCTCTCCACTATATGGTGGATAATCCCAACCTTCTCCTTCTGGAACAACATCAACATGTCCTAGTACTCCTAAAACCTCTTCTCCCTCTCCAAACTCAATAGTCATAGCATAGTTATCATAATTAACTACATCAAATCCTAACTCTTTTCCTAATTCCACAAAATAGTTTAAAGCTTTAGCTGGGCCCTCTCCAAAAGGCATTCCCTCCTTAGCTGGTTCCATTACACTTTTTATCTGTACAGATCCTTGAATATGTTTTACTACTTCATCTTTGTAATTTAAAACTCTCTCTTGTAAATTCATATTAACCTCCAACTTAATATTTTATATGATATGTTTTTATTAAAAAACTTCACTTCCTAATTCAGCTTGTAACTTTCTATATTTAAAGTATAAAAATCTTATATACTCATACTCAAAGGGAGAGCCAGTTTGATAATACTCAAATGGTACATGCATTCTCTCATTAAGTGCATATAAAGTAGAAACTCCTATGTGGTTTAGTTCATCTAAATCAGCAGTATGATAAAGAGTTCCCTTTCCCATTGTATCTACTCCCTTTCCTAAAGCATCTCTTAGAGAGCTTGGTCCTAATATTGGCAATACTAAATAAGGTCCTTTTCCCACTCCATAATGAGCTAAAGTAAGTCCAAAATCCTCATAGGGTTTGGGCATCCCCATACTTGAAGCTACATCAAAAAGTCCACCTAATCCCAAAGTTGTATTTATAGTAAATCTTCCTATAGCTCTCATTGCCTTTGCTATTTTAAATTGTAAAATAGAGTTTCCTGCTGTATTTATATTATTACTATTTTTAAAAAAATTGTTTACTCCCTTTCTTAGTGGCTCTGGAGTAATTGTTTTATAGAAATTTACCCCAGGTAAAAATATATATTTGTCAAATTGGTAATTGAAATAATAGATTCTTCTGTTTAATGGTTCTAATGGATCATATACTTCAAAATATTCAAAGGAGTTCTCTTTTTTCTCTACCTCTTGAGCTAAAGTCAGACAAGATAGAAATAGAAGAAAAATTATTATCAATCTATTTATTTTCATAATTTAACTCCCCCTTTTCTAAAAAATCCAACATTACTTTTACATTAGTAGGAAAATACATATTTCCACAATGCCCACCATAAGGGTATATTATTAATCTATCTTTAAACGTCTCTTTTAAAAACTTAAAATCATCCTCATTTAAAATCAGTTCATCAGCATTGGTTACAGCTACTATCTTATCACTATTTTTCAGATACTCCTCTATATAGTTTAATCTAGCCTTCACAAGTAAATCTTCAAGAGTTATCTCTTTTCCTAACCTCTCTTGATAGTATGGAAGAGCAATATTATCTATATACTCCTCAAAAGTAGCAAAATTAACTTTTTTAAAGTTTTCAAACATCGGAGTAAACTTCCCTACAGGTTCCTTTACATAAACACCTCTATTATTTATCACATCAGCAATGTAGTTTAAATCTATGGAACTTATTCTAAAAGCTCCTCCTATTAATTGTTGCATCTCCTTATCACTTAACTCTTGTTTTGAAAAAATTCTAAATATAGTTTCCACATCAATTGAACTGTATTCAGGTAGTGTATTACTCACTACAGTATCAATTATATTCTCTATCATTTTATGAATTTTTTCAGCTCTCTCCTCTTTTGGAAAATCTAAGTATCCATCTAATTTTAAAGCAGAACTATATAGATCAACTGCTGGATTTATCATAAAAACTCTTTTAAAGTTAAACTTTTTCTCACTCTCATCAATATATGATATAATTCCAGCCTCTGTTCCTCCTAAACTATATCCCACTAAGTAATAATCACTAACCTCTACTTTATTAGCTATCTTTTTATCTATCTCTTTCATAATGTCGTAAATATCTTGGCAATCATCAACTATAATTCCAGGCATTCTCTCCCTTGAACCATTTATAACAAAATTACTATTCATAGGTGAAGAGATTGATACTACATGGTAACCAGCATCATAAAATATTCTTTGGAAATTCTCCATTCTAATACTATTGTGAGCTGACCCAGTTCCAGCTAATAAAAATATTAATGGAGCCTTATTTTTTTGAGAAACTAAAGAGAATTTAAAACCCTCATTATACCAAAAATGCTCCTCTACTGGTTTAGCCCAAGGTAGTTTTATCCTATACTCCTCTCTTGGAATATTTTTACTCACTCCTTCAACCATCAAAGTAGAACTTCCAAAAATTGTAGCCATATTTGGATTTTTAAATGGAAATTGATACTCTCCAAAGGAGATTATATTTATAAATATAAAGTAAATTAACACTGCTAACTTTTTCATATATCCTCCAAACTTTTTCTTTTATACAATATATTTTACTTTAAAAGTTTAGATTTTTCAATTACTTTATTTACTATTCTAAAAAAAGGAAAAAGTTTACTTTCAATCACTAGTGCTTACGCAATGCTCATTACAGTAAATTTTTTCCTTTCTTCTCTCTAATAACTCTTAGATATTTTTAAACTTTAATAACTTCTTTCCCTACTCAGTAGTAGTTTCCGTATCTAACTCCTTATGTAAGAGTACTAATTTGATCTTATTAATTCTTTTATCCTTAACAGATAGTACTTTTAGTATGACATTGTTATATTCAAGAACTATTCTCTCTTTTTCATTAGGCACACGCTCTAACTCTCCCATAATAAATCCTGAAATAGTATCATAGTTGTCAGAGTGCAGATCTAAACCTAACTGGTAGTTAAGGGTATCTAGAGAGAATAAACCATCAACTATATAGGTATTTTCTCCTATTAATTTTATCTTAGGCTCCTTATCCTCATACTCCTCTTCTATAGATCCTACTATCTCCTCTATCAGATCTTCCATAGTAACTATTCCAGAAAATCCTCCATACTCATCTATCAGAATAGAGATAAATATTCTAGCAGTTTGCATCTCTTTAAATAGAACATCTATCTTTTTTGTCTCTGGTATAAAATATGGTGTCCTTAAAATAGAACGAATATCAACATTGTCAAAACCTTTCTTTCTCGCCTCTAAAATGAAGTCTTTTATAAATAGGACTCCTATTATATTATCTATCTCCTCATCATATACAGGTACTCTTGAGTGCTTCTTATTTAAAAGCTCATCTAGATACTCATTCAATGGAGTTTTTATATCTATCATATATGTGTCTGTTCTCGGTGTCATAACCTCTTTAGCACATTTATTATCAAAGGATAATACAGATGTTATCATATCCTTCTCTGTTTTATTAAACACTCCATGAAGCTGTCCTACTTCTAATAATGATTTTATCTCCTCTTCAGAAACCTGTTCCTCTACCTCATCTATTTTAAAACCAAGTATACGAAGAACTGTATTAGTAGAAACAGAGAGTAACTTTATAAATGGAAATGTTACCTTTGCTATTATATATATAGGTCTAATAGCAAACATACTAATAGCCTCTGCCTTATGTAGAGCTATTCTTTTTGGAACTAACTCTCCAAACACAAGAGTAAAGTAAGATAAAATTATGGTAACTATAACAATTGAAAGCTCCTTAGTATATGGGAGATTAAAAACAACCAATCTCTTACTTAGTACTTCAGCAAAACCTGTAGCTGCAGAAGCACTGGCAAAGAATCCTGAAAGGGTAATAGCCACCTGTATTGTAGATAAAAAGTTAGTTGGCTCTGCTAATACCTTTTGAATCAGTTTAGCTGTTTTGTTCCCATTTTCAGCTAAAAGATTGATTTTGTTTTTGTTAATAGATACCATCGCTATCTCTGTACAAGCAAAGAAAGCATTTGTCATAGTCAAAAAGACTAAAAATAAAAGATTAAAAAAAAGATTAAATTGGGGACCCGTGTCCATTTGAAAACTCCTCCTTATATTATTATTTTAATTGACTGTTATGTCAAATTGTTGACTTAGTGTAGTAACTAAACTTGTTTTAGTTATTATTCCTCTCAAAATTCCATTTTCATCTACTACAGGCAAACTAGATAGTTTATTCTCATTTACCTCTTTTAAAACATCTAAAATTGAGTTCTCTGGTCCTGTAGTAAACTCTGGAACCTCCAACACCTCTTTAACTGCTTTATAGTGATCCTTCTCTTTTTGAATCAATTTACCACTTATAATTCCTTCAAATTTTCCTCTTCTATCTATTACAAGTAGAGAATCAACTCTCTCATGTCTCATCTTTCTAACACATTTAAATAGGCTCATCTCTGCAGAGCAAGTAATTGGATTATCTAACATTATATCCTTAACTTTTATATACTCTGGTGAGGACCAAATTCTATTTTTTCCTACAAAGTTACTTACAAAATCATTTACAGGATTTTTTAAAATTGTTTCTGGATCATCATGTTGAATAACTTTTCCAGTTCCCATTATACATATTTTATCAGCTATTTTCACTGCTTCATCCATATCATGGCTTACAAATATTATTGTTTTTTTGTACTGAGTTTGAATATTTATAAGTTCATCTTGTAACTGTGAACGAGTAATTGGATCTAGAGCTGAAAAGGGCTCATCCATAAGTATTATATCTGGATTAGTCATAAAAGCTCTTGCTATTCCCACCCTTTGCTGTTGCCCTCCACTGAGCTGTTTAGGGTATCTATCAGCAAATTTTTCATAGGGAAGTCCTACCATGTCCATTAGCTCCTTAACTCTCTCTGTTCTTTCACCTTCACTCATCTTCTGTAATTTTGCCACTAATTCTATATTCTCTCTTATAGTCATATGTGGGAAAAGTCCAGTCTGTTGAATAACATACCCTATCCCCCTTCTCAGATCTATAATATTTTTAGTTGAAATATCCTCTCCATCTATCAATATTTTTCCAGAAGTTGGCTTAATAAGTCCATTTATCATCTTTAAAGTAGTTGTCTTTCCACACCCAGATGGTCCTACAAATACTGTAATACTCTTATCCTCTATCTTTAAATTTACATCGTGCAAAACTATATTATTCTTAAATATCTTATTAACTCCTATAAACTCTATCATCTATCTCCTCCTTTTAATATCTAACTATTTAGATATTAATCCCTTTTCAAGTAAAAACTCATGTGCTACCTCTTGAGGCTCTCTCTTATAAGTATCCACTTGATTGTTTAACTCTCTCATAACATCATCAGTTATCAATTCTATCAATGGATCCATAATATTTAATAGCTCTGGATATTTTTCCACTACATCTTCTCTCATTAGTGGAACTGCGTGATATGGTAAGAAAAACTCCTTATCATCATCTAATACTACTAAATCATAAGTAGCTATAAGTCCATCTGTTGCAAAGGCATCTATAACATCACTCTTTTTATTAGCCAGTGCTTGATAACGAAGTGCCCCATCTATTGAAAGAGAGTTTTTAAACTCAAGTCCAGAATAAGCATTTAATAGTCCAGGGAGTCCATCATGTTTATTGGTAAACTCAAAAGTTGAAGATATAGTTAACTGTGGAGCTACAGGAATCAGATCACTAATACTATTTAAATTATATCTCTCAGCTGTCTCCCTTCTCACAGCTAATCTATATGTATTATTAGCTGCCATCTCCTTCCCAACTAAAAGATCATAGTTATTCTCTATCTCCTCTTTGACAATGGAATAAACCTCTCCTGCCTTAACATTTTCAGCTATTGGATTATGCTTTAACATATCTGCAAACATAGTTCCTGTATATTCCATATACATATCTACCTCACCAGTGTTAATAGCTCCAAATATTACCTGTGTTCCTCCTAAAGCTAATTTTCTATTTACTTTTATATCTGTATTAGCCTCTATCATATCTGCTAACATACTATTTAATAGTATCTGTTCTGTATAATCCTTACTTGCAACTGTTACAACTTTTTCCTTACTAGGGATAATATTTTTTATAATATCCTTTCCACTTGCAAATAACAGTAATACAAGAGCTAAAAGTAATACAAATTTTTGTAGTGCAGAGACTTTTTTACTCTCCTCTTCTCCACTAACAATTCCCTTTGGTACAACTATTTTCTCAACTATTGCAGCTGTCCAATCTATAAATAGAGCAAGTAAACAAGCTGGTATAGCTCCTGCTAAAATCTGATTGGTATTAGCTGTTCTTATTCCAGAGAAAACTAGAAATCCTAGTCCCCCAGCTCCTACAAAGGCTGCTATTGTCATCAGCCCTACAGCTGTAACTGCTGAAATTCTAACTCCTGCCATAATTACTGGAAGAGCCATTGGAATCTGTATCTTAAATAGAATTTGTAACTTAGTAAGCCCTATTCCTTCAGCTGCTTCTATCATCTGTGGATTTATTCCTTCAATACTTGTAAAAGTATTTTTTATAATTGGTAACAGTGAGTAAAGAACCACCATAAATACTGAAGGAAGTAATCCAATCCCTAAAAATGGAATTAAAAATCCTAATAATGCCATGCTTGGTACAGCTTGAATAGTATTAGCTATTCCCATAACAGTTTTATTTATCTTTTTAAAATGACTGATCAATATTCCTAAAGGTACACCTATTACTATAGCAAGTAATACCGATATAAGAGTAAGGTTTATATGCTCTATTAATAGAGATATAATTTGAGTTCGTTCCTGAATAAAGTAAGATAAAATGTCCATAAATATAAACCTCCTAAAAATTTTTTGTATGAAAAAAACACTATGCTAGAGTCATAGTGTTCCTAATTTTAAAAAATTATAATCATACTAAACTACTAACTCTTTTCACTGCTGACGAGGTTAGCTGTCGGACTCGGATTGAAAAGTATCCTATTCTTTAATAAAAGAAATTCGCCCCAATAAGTGGGTCCCCCGCTTTGTTCATTATAAAACAAATTAAGCAAATCGCATCGTACTTATATTATACCTTATTTTTAGAGATACGTCAAATTTTTATTTCCTATCTATATTTCTTATTCAGAGCTTTTAAAATGGCAAAAGTTTCTAAATCCATATCTCCACTTAAATTTTTAGGATTAAAGTGAGCTTGAAAACTGTAAACTACCCTTCTACTCTCCTCATCCCACTCATCACTTGTATTTATCTTATAACCATACCTTCTTAGCTCCTCTTTCATAATTTTTATAGGAGTTAATTTATACACCTCTTCATTCATAAAAAACTCTTTATCCCTCTCTTCATACCAAGCTCCTATCCCATACTCTCTATATAATCTCTCCCAAGGAAATTTAGCTCCTGGATCTATCTTTCTAGTTGGTGCTATATCAGAATGCCCCAATATATTTGTCGGTTTTATATTATAAGTTACAATTAATTTTTTTAACAAACTTACTAATTTTTTTATCTGTCCCTCTGAAAACTCTATATACCTATCTTGAGGAATAAAAAAACCATACTTTTCTTTCGTCTCATCGTAATCTACAATCCCTTTATTAGTTATTTCAATTCCAATAGAGGTATCATTTAAGTTGCTATACCTTCCAAAATCACTTATACCAGCATGCCAAGCTCTTTTGTTATCTGGAACTAGGTTATAAATGGGCTCCCTGTTTTTTGAACTTATAAAGTAGTGAGAACTTACATCCCCCTGTGTTAAAGCTCTTAAACTAACTTCATCTATAGTTGCTGTATAGTGAATAATTATAAATTTAATTCTCTCATTTTGCCCAGTTGATAGATAGGTTTCTCTATCTATATTGTAATTAATAGAAGCACATGAAGTTAACAAT
>DXSD01000021.1 GCA_019410665.1 Fusobacterium sp. | reverse complement strand
ATATATTATATTATCGTAAAATTTTAAAAATAAAAAAGAGGAAAATTTCACTTCTAGTAACACTCTTCAAATAATCCTTACTATAATAAAACTTTCCTATTTATATCATCTATATATTTATAAATTTCTTCTTCTTTTTAAACAATTTAAATGTAAATGGATTTTCCTTTCTAAGTATTATACAACTCACTATAAAACACATAAAATCTGAAGCTGGAAGTGATAACCAGACCCCTGTTTCTCTTAAAAATATTGGTAAAACAGTTATAGCAATTATAAAAAAAACAATACTTCTCAATGAAGATATGATATTAGATAATTTTGTCATTCCCTTAGATTGTAAATAAGAGATATTTATAAAGTTTGCTCCTTGAAAAATAATGGCACTTGCAAATAAAATAAGTCCATGAGAAGCTAAGTTTACAAGTTCTATATCATTATTAAATAATCTCACTAGATTTTTTCCATAAAAAATTACACCCATTAAAATAGAACCTGAAACAATAAAAGTTACTATATGCCCCAATCTATATGTTTGCTTTACTCTTTCATACTCCTTTGCTCCATAGTTATAACTTATAATAGGCTGTACCCCTTGAGATAATCCTGTAAATACACATCTAAATATATAACAGATATAAGCAACTATACAGTAAGCTGATACCCCTATCTCTCCTAAGAATTTCATAAAAGATATATTGAAAAGAGCATTTGTTAAAGCTGCTGTAAATTCTATTGTAAATGAAGGAAATCCTATGGTTACAATATTTTTTATAAACGTAAACTTTAGTTTTTGAAACTTATACTTTATTTTACAATCAATTCTATAAAAATACTTTACTAAAAACAAAAATGATAACAGTTGTCCTATGGCTGTAGCAAAAGCTCCACCAAAAACTCCCCATTTAAATACAATTATAAATAACCAGTCTAAAATTATATTGGCTATCGCTCCTATTACCATTGAAACAAAAGCATACATAGGTGCTTTATCATTTCTTACAACTGCATTTAAACTATTAGATAACATTAAAAATATCAAGGCTATTACACAGGTATATAGATACACCTTTACCTGTATTAAAAGATTCTCACTAGATCCTAACAGATATATTAATTTATTTCCACTTATTATTACCAATAATACAATTATCAAGTAAGCTATTATATTTAAAGTTACTATATGTGAAAAACATGTATTTTTAAATTTTATATTTTTAGGGCGTAAAGACATCAAGGTAGCTCCACCAGTACCTATCAATAAACTTATAGCTATTCCTAAATTTATTACTGGGTAAGCTATATTAACTGCTGCTAATCCATCTGCTCCTACCCCTTGTCCTATAAATATTCCATCTACTATTGCATATAGAGCATTTACCATCATTCCCGTCACTGCGGGAATTGAAAAATTAAAAAATAATTTTGTTACAGAATCCTTTTTTAAATCAATAGCTTTGTGCATACCCTTCTCCCTTTAAAATATAGTTATTTAAGATAAGAGTAAATCATATTTGAATTTTAGTCAAGAGAAATTTTTCTTTTTTATTTCACTTTATCAAATTTTAAATAAAATTTTTAAACTTTTTTTCACTTTACTCCGTCAAAAAGACATAGTAATTAATTCATAAAATTCTTTCCCCAATGAAAAATTCCCCCAATTATTTGGGGGAATTTTCTTTATAACTCCTCTGTTATATCTTTTGCATAGTAATTAGGAAACTTCTCATTTAAAAATTTCTCTCCTAACTGCTTAGTTTCTTTTATATATCTCTTTACATTTTCATAATCTTCAGGAGCTTGTAATCCTGTCTCTACAACTTGAAAAAATTCAATTTCATCTTTAAAAATTTCGTTATTTTCAAATTTTATTTTCCCTTCATTTATATATGGTAGATATACTTCTTTTTTTAATTCCTCTTTAGTTGGGAAATTCACTATTTTTCTTACTTCACTTTCATTTTTCTTTTTAAAAAATACACTATAAAACATACCTTCCTCCTTCTTACCTAATATTATATCATATTTAATTTTTAAATAAGCCTAATTCAGAAAGCCAAATCAAAGTTTCTTTTTCCCAAGATTCTTCATTATGAGCACCATCAACCATCATATGAGGAAAAACACTCATTCCCTTTTGAGAAAAAATTCTTGTTAATATCAAATTTTTTTCTGTTCCTACTGCAAGCTGTTTTTTAGTATGAAACTCATAGTTCCCCCAACTAATATATACCTTTGTATTGGGATTCATCTCTTTTTCAGAAATATCTTCTACCAATCTTTTAAACACATAATTATAAAATGGTGATACACAAATTCCCATAGAAAAAATATCAGATCTCATAGCTACTCCATATACAGACATCAATCCTCCCATAGAACTTCCACCTATTCCTGTATACTCTCTTTGAGGTTTAGTAGGAAACTTACTATCTATATATGGTTTCAATACCTCACAAATCCAGTCTATTGTAATTTTTCCCAAACCTTTAACCTTTCCAAAGTATTTATCGTTGAAAGAGTATGGAGAAAACTCACACAACCTCATATTCCCCTCATGATTACACTCTATTCCCACTATCATTAATTTCTGCTTGTAGGTATCTAAGATATTTTTTATTCCCCAAGATTTACCATAGGTAGCATCTTGATCATAAAAAAGATTATGTCCATCAAACATATATATAACTGGAAGTCTCTCTCCAACTTCTATATTATCTGGGATATAAATATGTAAAGTTCTATATAATTTAAAAGGTTCTATATATATTTTTTCTTTTAATACCATTTTCTACTCCTATACAACATATTGAAGAAAATAAGGGAACTGCACTTTCCACCATGGCCAATCATGGTCAACATCATATCCCCAAAAATCTATCCATACTGGTACTTGTAATCTTTCAAATTCTCTTTTTAAATCTGCAGTATCTTTAATACATTCCTCTTCCCATCTTCCTAATCCACAACAAAGAATAATATCAGAGTTTCTATACTTTTCTAGATATTCATGATTCCAAGGCATATTTCTCATAAAATCATTTGGTGAATTTTCATATATTTTTCCATTATTATAATTAGGGAAGAAATAACCAGCGTGATATAAACCACTTAAAGCTATAACTCCATCAAATATATCTGGACGACGTAAGAAAAAATTTAAAGCGTGATAAGCTCCCATACTGCAACCAGTTGTCATAAATTTGCAACCATAGTTATTTGTTAGTTCTCCATAGATCTCTCTAAATTTAGGAATAGCCTCATCTACTACATATCTAAACCATCTCTCATGTTGTTCTATTCTCTCTTCATAATTCTCTCCTAATCTAGACCAAGATTCCTTATCTATACTATCTACACAAAACAGCATAATCTTTCCTTGATTTAAATAACTTTCTACAGAGTCTACCATTCCAAAGTTAAAAAAGTCATAATATCTCCCATCTTGTGCTGGAAAAACTACTATAGGTCTTCCACTATGTCCATACACAGTAAACTCCATCTCTCTTCCTAAATTTGAGCTATAATGTCTGTAATTTTTTATATGCATAAAACTCCCCCTATACCTTTTTTAAATAAAAATCAATAAATTCTAATGCCTGTGCTTGGTCTGAAAATCTAGCTGTTAACATATCATTTCCCATAGCTCCAGCCAAAACATCTGGCATTCTTTCTTGCATTACTATATTGTATCTATATTTATTTAAAACTTCATCTATTCCATAGAAATATCTGTATCCATCACGTCTTGCTGCATATACACAGCAATATGGTCTTGATTCTTTATTATAATACCCTTCATTATAAGTTATCATATTTGCCCAAATTTGATATACATCTATATCATTAGCAAAGTTCATCATATCTGGAGTGTATCCTCCAGGAGGACGCATATTAACTTCTAATCCTATTATCTCTCCCTTTTCTCCCAAACCAGGTTTATCTTCTAAAAGTCTAAAAAATTCACAGTGGAAAAATCTACTATTAGTATCAAAAGATTGTACCACTTTTCTTCCAGCTTCTTTTAAATCCTCAGGAATCTCTTTATATGAGTAGTACATTACATCAGTTCCTTTATTTACAACCTCCATTATAGGAATAGGATAAGCATGGGCAGTTTCAAAGATTATCTCTCTATTTTTCCCTGCTATTCCATCATATGAAAGTAGTTCTCCATTTATAAACTCTTCCATAATATACTCTTCATATCCTAAATGATCATAAAAAAAGTGCATCTCATTTTCATCTCTCAATTTATAAGTAGCAGCTGCACCAACTCCATTATTTGGTTTTACTACCACTGGGAATCCTACTACATCAGTAAATTTTTTCCCCTCTTCAAAAGTTGAAACAATATGATATCTAGCTGTTTTTACTCCTGCATTGGCATAGAATTTCTTCATTTCACTTTTATACTTAATTCCAGCTATCTTATCATTTTTTAAACCTGTTGTAATATTAAAATCTGTACGAAGTCTTGCATCTCTCAATAGCCAGTACTCATTATTTGATTCTAACCAATCAATTTTTCCATACTTAAAAGCAAAATAAGCACAAGCTCTGTAGACCTCCTCATAATTTTCAAGTGAAGATACTTTATAATATTCGTTTAGTGAATTTTTTAAATCCTCACTTAAAAAATCATAATCACAATCTCCTATTCCTAATACATTGACTCCATTATTTTTTAATCCTCTACAAAAATTCCAATAACTTTTTGGAAAATTTGGTGATATAAAAATAAAATTCATAAAAATCCCTCCCTTTAATGTTTATGAATCCTTATCTGTTAAGTTTTAATATACCATAATTCAAGAATAAAGTAAAGACAAGTAACTCTTTTAATTAGAAAATATTTTACTAAAGTTATAAAATAAAAAGAGGAAAATCTACTTCAATTCTCTAATCAAGTAAATTTTCCTTTCTTTTATTTAAATTTATATATTGATAACCTATTTATTATTATCCTACATATCCAGAAAAGATATAGATAAATGCAAATGTTGATGCTGCAACAGCTGCCCAAGTACATCCACCTAAGATAATTGGTTTTAATCCTTTTGTAAATAGATCTACAAATTTAATTTTAAATCCTACTCCAGCAAGAGCTACTGTTACGAAGAATTTATATCCAGTACTTAATAATTTACTAACTTTAAAAGATTCTGTACTTATTGCATTAAATACTCCTAAAGTATTTAATAATGCCATTACTAAGAACCAAAGAATAAACATTGGGAAAACTTTCATTACTGTTTTTGTAAGAGAAACATCTGATCCTTGCCCATTATTTGCAGCTGACTCCTCTTTTACTTTTAAAATTGTAAAGATTACTGCTAATGCTATAAGCATTGTTGTTCTAGTTAATTTTACTGTTATAGCTAAATTTAAATTTGTTCCATGTAAAGCATTGTAAGTTGCTTCAGCTGCTGCAACACTTGATGTATCATTGATAGCACATCCTGCTAAGAATCCAAATTGATTAACAGTTAAATCTAAAGCAGTTGCTAAATATGGATAAGATACAGCTGCTAAAATATCAAATAAAAATATAGCAGTCATTGCATAAGCTATTTCCTCTTCTTTAGCTTTTATAATACCAGCAAGAGTTGCTATAGCTGTTCCTCCACAGATACAACTTCCTCCTCCTACTAGAGTACTTGTATTTTTAGTTACTCCTAACTTTTTACCAACAATATAAGCAACAGCAAATGAGAAACATATATTTGCTATTATTAATGGTAATGCCTTTGCTCCATATCCTATTACTTGTGCAAAGTTTAATGTTCCTCCAGCTAAGATAATACCTATATTTAAAAACTTTTTCCCAGCAAAAGTTGTTCCCGCTTTAAAATCTTTATCAATGTTAGGCATGAAGTTTACTATTAGAATTCCAAATAGTAATCCTATCATTGGACCTCCCACAAAGTGTTGTAATTTTGCTAATTTAGTAGCTATAATTGCAAGTACTATACAAATTCCTATTGCCAAATTTTTCTTATTCATAAAACATTTCTCCTATACTATATATTAGATTTTCCTATTGTGTTTTTTTTATAAAAAAACTGCTGAGTGATAAATTCAGCAGTTTAGTCAGCCTTAAAAGCCTGGTTTAAATAATTAGCAAGTAGCTCCACCAACTAAATGTAATTTAGCATCTATTATCTCTTGTTTTCTGTCTAGTATATCATTAGCTAGTAATTGAGCTTCTACATTTTCAAATCCTAATCTTTCTATTGTAGTAGAGAATCTCTCTCCAGTTTTTCCTTGCTCTCTGAATAGTAATATAGCTTTTTCAATTACAGATAACGCTTCCTCTTTTGAGAAGAAAACTTTTCTTAATGCAATTCCATGAGCAATCTTTTTACCCCATCTTCCACCGATGTAGATTTTAAATCCATAATCTCCATCTTCTATTGCATCAAAGTGACATTTTCCTACGCAAAGTCCACAGTTGTTACAAAGATCTTTATCAATCTCTAATATTCCATCTACAACTTTAGCAGCTTTCATAGGACAAACATTTTCTACACCACATTTTTTACATCCGCTACAAAGATCTTCATCAAACTTAGGTACTCTTTGTCCAATTATTCCTATATCATTTAAGTCTGGTTTTACACAGTTATTTGGACATCCTCCAACTGCAATTTTAAATTTATGAGGTAATTTTACATCTGCATACCCTTCAAAGAATCTTTTGTGAATCTCTTTTGCTAAAGCTTGTGTATCACATAATCCATAGTTACAAGTTGTTCCTTTACATGCTACTACTGGTCTTACTTTTGAACCTGTTCCTCCAGTTACTAGATCATATTTTGCAAAATACTCTCTAACTGCATCTACATCATTGTAGTGTACTCCAGGAATCTCAACAGTTAATCTTGATGTAAAAGTTACTTTTCCTGATCCAAATTTCTCTGCTACTTCTGATATAGCAGTATTTTGAGCTGCTGTTATAACTCCATTTTCAGTTATAACTCTTACAGAGAACTCTTCTGTTCCCTTATTGTGTAAAAACCCTAGAGCTTTTACTCTTTTGATATCTTCTGGTGTTAATGCCATTGATAAATCCTCCTCTTTCTTATACATTTTAATTTACTTTATTTATACTTAATTTTATTTTTAACAACAACTAATCTTCATTGATTGGAGTGAATTTTTCTCCACCTTCTAATACTTTTGTATTAGTGTATCCATAATATTTTAGACGATTTTGAACCATGTAAGCACGTTTACCTTTATTACAAATTAATAACATTTTTTCATCTAAGTCATGGTTAGGTAATTTTCCAGTTATTGCTGGTAAATCTAAATATTCTTTTCCTTCTAAAGTAGGTACTAAACAAGCATCTAAGATTGTATATCCTTCTACTGTACCATTCATATACTCTTCTGGAGTTACTGTTTCATATGCACCTTTTAATTTGTTAAACATTACATTTACTGTATGTACTAATGGATGAATAGCAGTTGAGAATGGTGGTGCATAAGCAAGATCTAAATCTTCTAAGTCGTGAAGAGTTCCTCCCATAGATATAGCAGTTACTACTACGTCAACTACTTTATCTACTGCTCCAGATCCCATTACTTGTAATCCTAATACTTTTAATGTATCTCTATCAGCTATTAATTTAATAAAGAAGTTTGAAGCTCCTGCATAGTAATGAGCTTTATCATCTGCTACTGTTATAACACTTACAACATTAAATCCAGCATCTTTAGCAGCTTTTTCTGTAAGTCCTGTTCTTCCAACATTTAATCCAGGTAACTTAGCAACTGCAGTTCCTACTACTCCTTTATAAGCAATTTTTTCTCCATTTATATTTCTAGCAACTATACGTCCTTCCATATTTGCTGTAGATCCCATAGGTGCCCATACATCTTGTCCAGTTATTATATTTTTTACAAATACACAGTCTCCTGCTGCATATATATCTTCATCATTTGTTTGCATATATTCATTAACTTTTACAGTTCCATTTGGATTTAATTCTATTCCACTATCTTTTAAGAACTCTGTATTAGGTCTAATTCCAGCTGACATGATTACTGCATCAACTTTCATAGCTCTTCTTGAAGTTTGAATTTTTTCAACTTTTCCTTCTCCTAAGATAGCTTCTAACTTAGTATTTGAAAATACCATAATTCCATGATCTGCTAAGTGGTTTTCTGCAAATTCTGCAAACTCCTTATCAAATCCTGTTAAAATATTTGGAGCCATTTCAATAACAGTTGTTTTAACATCTTGTAGAGCTAAGTTTTCAGCTACTTCTAGTCCTATGTATCCTCCACCAATTACAGCTGCTCTCTTTATTTTCCCAGCTTCTACATCAGCTCTTAAATTAATAGCATCTTCTGGAGTTCTCATAAAGTATACTCCTGGTAAGTCAATTCCTTCTAAGTTAGGAACAAATGGTCTAGCTCCTGTAGCAATAACTAACTTATCATAAGTATAAGTTTTTTCTTCATTAGTTTTTAAATCAATTGCTTTTACTGTTTTGTTAGCTCTATCTAAAG
Source organism: Fusobacterium sp. (assembly GCA_019410665.1). Taxonomy (GTDB): domain Bacteria; phylum Fusobacteriota; class Fusobacteriia; order Fusobacteriales; family Fusobacteriaceae; genus Fusobacterium_A. The sequence continues at coordinate 17,313 of DXSD01000021.1, read as the reverse complement.
CTACTGCTTCAGTTTCAGTATGAACTTCTGCTCCAGTAAGTTTAGCAAATTTCTCTGGAGTATTTACTATTAATTGATCCTTATCTTTTATTATGTTTCCTACATAGTAAGGTAATCCACATCCTGCATAAGATATATGTTTACTCTTTGTAATAATTGTTACTTCATGATCACGATTTTCTCTTTTTAATTTCGCAGCTACTTTAGTTCCTGCAGCTACTCCTCCAATAATCAAAACTCTCATGGTATTCACTCCTTAACCCTTTCTCTTAAACTGTAAAGTCTCATTTAATTTTTAGTGTTCTCAGAGTGAATTATATCACTTTATTTTCAAAATTTAAAATAGTTTTATCCAATAGTATCAATTAGTTTTACTAATTGAATCGTGATTCTTATCACATTTAGTTTGGATATTTTTTGAAATTTTTGAGTTTAAATTATAAACAAAAAATAAAAAAAGATCAAAAATAATTACTATAGTTTTTCTAAGTATCATTATATTTGATCTTTTAAATTCTAGATTTTTTTAATACACTTTATTTTTTTGTTTTCATTTGTTCATATATTATCCCTTAGCTAAATACAATAGAGTATTCAAGTTACTATAAAACTTATTATTTTCTATACATTCTATTACTTTTTCTAAAGTATTATTTTTTTATACTTTTATATTTTTTTATACTTTTTCTATGTTATTTTTATCTATTCAAACAAAACTTTTCTACAATTTCTATAAATTTTTTCATATTATTATTAAGAAGTTTATTTTTATGGTATACAATATTGAACATTCTATTCCATTTAAAACTTTTTAGTTCTATTATTTTTAAACTTCCATTTTCTATTTCTCTATTTACTAAACACTCAGAAATTACTGTAATCCCATGCCCATTTAATACTCCCTGAATTATCGCTTCTGGTTCACTACATTCCCAATTTATATCAATAGTAAAACCTTGAGATTGTACGTAGTTCGTAAATATCTCTCTAGTTCCACTTCCATCTTCTCTCATAATAAAACTCTCTTTTGCTATCTCTTTTAAAGTTACACTATCTCTAACAGCTAATGGATGATTTTTGCCACAAACTAATACCAGTTTATCCTCCATAACTGGAGTAACGACTAGATGTGGACTTTTTATAACACCTTCAACTATTCCTATATCTAAATCATTAGAAAGTAATCTTTTTTCTATCTCCCTTGTATTATTTACATAGATCTTTACTCTTTCCTCTGAACAAAGATTTTTAAATTCATTTAAAATAGGACTTATTAATCTGCTTCCTATTGTAACTGTTGCACCAATTTGTAAAGGAACTTCATGATTGGGATTTTTCATAGTTTCTTCTAAGATATTATAATAATTTATAACTCTTTTAGCTTGATTTAATAAAACTTTTCCATCTTCTGTTATACAAAGAGTTTTTGGAAATCTTTCAAATAATTTTACCCCATAGTGTGATTCTAATTCTGAAATTACTTGGCTCACTGTAGGTTGAGAAATAAAGAGCTTATTTGCAGCTAAACTCATCTTTCCACAATTTGCAACTTCTATAAAAATCAGTAAATGTCTTAATGTCATTCTTTCCTCCTTCTTTATCCTAGATAAAATTTAAAACCAAAGTTTTTATTCCTAAAATTATTAGTATAGTTCCTCCTAAATAATGTGCTTTTTTCCCTAATACGCTTCCCACTCTCTCTCCTAGAAAAATAGCCAAAAAAGATATGATAAAAGTTACTATTCCTATTATAATCCCTGGAAATACTATCTCCTTTTCTCCATTTATTGAAAAAGTTAATCCTACTGCTAAAGCATCTATACTTGTTGCTATTCCCAAACTCATCAAGGCCTTTAATCCTATTACAACATCACAACTTTCCTCAGCTTCCTCTCTTATCATATTTATTCCTATTCCTACTAAAATAATAAAAGCTAAAAAACTTCCAAAAGTTGAAACTTTATCACTGAAAATATTACCTAAATAAAAACCTAAAACTGGCATTAAAAACTGAAACATTCCAAAAGTTACTGCAAATTTTATAGCTATTGCATATTTTCTCTCCTTTGTTACCATTCCTTGACAAAGACAAATAGCAAAAGCATCCATTGCAAGGCTAACTCCTATTAAAATACATTCTAATATATACATCCTTTCTCCTAACAAACAACTATTAATTTTTAATATTTTTTATTTTCTTTTTTAATTCCTTCAATTCCCTTTGATAAAACTCTACCCTCTCTATATTATCTTGAAACTTTATGGAAGCTTTTGGTAGAGATTTCAGCTCTTTTCCATCTTGATTTTCAATAGTTAGATTAAATTCATTATCTAATTTTAATTTTATCTTTCTATTTCCATAATCTAAGATTTTTTCTCCTTTTTCATCAAAGCCTAAAGCAAGATCTAAACTTTCTTCAGATACTTCATTTAAAACTTGATTAACAAAGGAATTATATAGTTTCTCTTCTAGATTTAGATACTGTGATATCTCATCCTCTCTATCTACAGTTTTAATATATTTTAATAATGCTAATATATCCTTTCTCTCTGATATTACCATAAGGTTTAAATACTCAATAACTAAATCAAATTTTCCTAATTGTATATTCTCCCTACATTGTTGTAACAATCTGCCTATCCAATAATCATCTGCAACAACTAATAACATTTTAACAATATTTATATATTTTTGAGGGGCTCTATTATCTAAGTAACATCTATATAATTTACCAGAAAACTCTCTTAAATCTTCTATATTTAAAAACTCTCTTATTGTATTGGTTAATTTTATCTTATCAAATTTGTCACTTTCAATATATAGTGATGAATAACATTTTAATACACTTTCATCTATAAATCTCTGTGAATCTTTCACTCTAACTTTTTTGTAGACCTCATCTTTAAAATATGGTATATCTCTTTTTTTAGCCTTTAAATATCTCTGACAATAATCTTCTAGCTCCTCAATAGTTTCAAATTTTAAGTCTCTATTTTTCTCCCATATATCTTTTAATTTATTTGCATTAAATAAAAATTTCCTATTTTTTACCTTTGATAATCTTTCAACTTCTGATAAACAGCTAGACTCTTTATCTTTTAAAATATCAAAAATCTCTTCTAGAACTATATTATCCTCTTCATTTAAATAACTTAAAAGCTTTGTAGGATCAAACTCTATTTGACTTCTATATGTATAAAATGAAATCTCTAAAAACTTCATTCCTTTGAAAGCTCTTTTTTCTAATAATTCGTAATATATTTCTTCATTCTCTTTTAAAAACTCCGTAAACTCTTTGATAGAGTTTACCATAACAAAATCCAATGTTCCTGTAATTAAAAACTCTTTATCTATATCTGTACATCTCTCTAGTATTTTCCAAGGATTTACCCCTCTATCTTCTAAAACAACTCTTTCAAAATGTGATAATAAATTTATAAATTCATTTAAATCTCTTTTTCTATTTATATAGTGTAGATTTATTTTTTCTATCTCTTCTTCTACATCTATAAATACTAACATATATCCTAAAGCATTTATCACTCTTACTTCTAGCTCTTCCTCATCACTTTCTTTTATAGTTTCAAGTAATAAATTTATCTGTTTTTTATAAGAATCTACATAAATACTATCTTTCTTTAGAGCTCCATTATCAATTAAGACTACTAACATCATTGTTCCTAATTCAATATTTTGTTTGCACATTCTATCTAAAAGCTCTATACATTGTAAAGAATTTTCACTAATATACTCTTTTAAATATGGAATTATATCTAGTTCCTCACTTGCTTGATACATATAAACTAATTTATAAATTGTTGGAAGAGAGGAATTTTTTATAGTGTTATAAACATCTTCCTCATTTTCTAAATCACACTCTCTTAAATAAGTAGGAAATTTTAAAATTTCTAATAGTGTAGAGATTATCTCTCTATTTTTTAACTCTTCTTTTATATCTAAAAATTTAACCTCTAGTAACTCTAATAATTCTTCTTCTAAATCAACTTCTACTTCTTCTAAAGTCTCAGCTAACTCCTTTGCTCCTAAATCAAGAGCTAAGATATTTTTAATTCTTTGAGTTGAGTAAATTCTACACAAAGTTTTTAAAATTAATTTTTCAATATCATTTAACTTCTCTTTTTTTCCCTTTAATAGCTCCTGTATCATAAGAAATAAAGCTATCTTCGGATTATCTTTTAATTTTAAATACTGTTCAACTATATTGGGAAACTTTTTAATATATTCACTAGCACAAAGTTCTAAAGTTAAGATATCTTCCTCTTGAAATTTGTACTCTAAATCTTCAAATAAAAACTCTTCAGTAACTTTCATCTCCTTATAAAAAGATACCCTTCCTTGAAAGGCTGAAAGATCAGCTATCAATTTTTCTGGACAAAACTGATAACCTAGCATAAATAATCTAATTAAAATTTCACTATCTTGACTCTTTTTTAATGTTTTATTCCTATTAAAAATATCTAATTCATTAAAAAGATGATAGTTATAAAATTTTACCTTAGATAACTCTCCCTTATTAAATCTCTCTTCCTTTCCTTCAAATATAACATTTTCTATTCTCTGCTTAGTACTTTTATTACAGCTACTTAATAAAATCCTTCCTATCTTCTCTTTTACCATTAACATCTCCTTAAAATTTTATTTACTCTATATTTTAACATATATTTTAAATAATTTCTAATCACTTCTAAAAAATGTGGTATAATGTAGTAATAATCTATTTTTCAGGAGTTGGTCCTATGAATAAAAGAGTTTTAAGTTCTAGTTATATTGGTGTAGAATCTTTTTTAGTAGATGTTGAAATTGATATTAGCAATGGCTTACCTATTTTTTCTATTATTGGTTTAGGTGATACAGCAATTTCAGAAAGTAAGGACAGAATAAAAACCGCTCTAAAGAATAGTGGTTTTAAATTGGAACCTAAAAAAATCATAGTTAATCTCTCTCCTGCGGGAATAAAAAAAGAGGGAGCTTATTTTGATCTTCCAATAGCTGTAGGAATAATGTTAACTATGGGTTTTATTAAAGATAGATACAATATAATTGACAACTATCTTTTTTTAGGGGAGCTTTCTTTAAATGGAGATATTAAAAGAGTTCGTGGAGCTTTGAACTCTGTTATCTTTGCTAAAGAAAAAGGATATAAAGGTGTTGTTCTTCCAAGTGAAAACTATCAAGAAGCTACCCTTATAAATGGGGTAGATATTATTCCAGTTGATAACTTAAAAGATGTAGCTGACTTTATCTCTAAAAATATTGTTAAAAATATTCAAACTCAAATTCTTCCCACTCCTGAAATAACCTCTTTAGATTTTTCGGAAGTTAAAGGTCAAAGTATGGCTAAACGAGCTTTAGAGATTGCTGCTGCTGGGAAACACAATCTAATATTAATAGGAAGTCCTGGTTCTGGAAAATCTATGCTTTGTAAAAGAATAACCTCTATTCTTCCTCCACTAAATGAAGAAGAGATAATTGAAACTACTAAAATATATAGTATAGCTGGAGAGCTATCTGAAAATAAACCTATTATTAATACTCCTCCTTTTAGATCCCCTCACCATACTAGTACTCCTATCTCTATTATAGGCGGAGGAAAAAAAGTAGTTCCTGGAGAAGTTAGTTTAGCTACTGGAGGAGTTTTATTTTTAGATGAACTAGCTGAGTTTCCTAGAAGTGTCCTAGAGAGTTTAAGACAACCTCTAGAAGATGGAATTGTATCTATTTCTAGAGCTCATTATAGAGTAACCTTTAAAACAGATTTTATTTTCATTGGAGCGACGAATCCTTGTCAATGTGGGTTCGCTCTAGAACCTTCTGGGAAATGTACCTGTACTCAAAGTGAGATAAATAAATATATGAAGAAAATCTCTGGACCTATTATGGATAGAATTGATCTACATGTTGAAATGAGAAAATTAAATGAGGAGGAGCTTTTAACTTACGGATCAGGAGAATCTTCAGCAACTATAAGAGAGAGAGTTATAAAAGCTAGAGAGATTCAAAGAAAAAGATTTGGATTAGGTATATATAATGGAACTATGGAGCAAAAACATATAAAAAAATTCTGTATTCTCTCACAAGAAAATCAAGAGTATTTAAAAAAAGCTATCCAAGTATTAGAGATTTCTGCAAGAGGGTATGATAAAATTCTTAAAGTTGCTAGGACAATTGCTGATTTAGAAGGTAGTAATGAGATTAAAAAAGAGCATCTTATGGAAGCCATCTCTTTTCGAGGAAAATAAAATAGAGTTAGTAAATCATAATTCTTTGTGGTATAATTATAATAGTATTTTATAATTATTATGTTAAAAGGTGAGTCTTATGAGAGAACAAAAATATGATATTAGTTTTTTAGCTGAAAAAGAGATAAATAACCTACTAGACCTTGCAAAAAACAAGGCTCATGATAAAAATCTTGTTGCACAAATTATAAAAAAAGCTGGTCTTGCTGAAGGAATTACTCCAGAAGAAGCAGCTATTTTGCTTAATTTAGAAGATGAGAATTTACTAAATGAGATGTTTAAAACTGCTAAAAAAATTAAAGAAAAAATTTATGGAAAAAGAATTGTTATGTTTGCTCCTCTATATGTGAGTAACTATTGTGTTAATAACTGTGTTTATTGTGGATATCAACATTGTAATGATAAATTAAATAGAAAAAAATTAACTAGAGAAGAGTTAGTAGCTGAAGTTAAAGCTCTTGAAAAACTAGGACACAAAAGAATTGTTTTAGAAGCTGGAGAGGATCCTATAAATTGTTCTTTGGATTATATTTTACAATGTATCAAAGATATTTACTCTATTAAATTTGAAAATGGTAATATTAGAAGAATTAATATAAATATTGCTGCTACTACTGTTGAAAACTACAAAAAATTAAAAGAAGCAGAGATTGGAACTTATACTCTGTTCCAAGAATCTTTCCATCAACCTACATACGAAGCTCTTCATCTATCAGGTCCTAAAAAAGATTACTATTACCATACTACGGCTATGTTTAGAGCAAGAGAAGCAGGGATCGATGATGTAGGTATTGGAGTATTATATGGTCTTTATGATTATAAATATGAAACTATTGCTATGATTATGTATGCTAATGAATTGGAAAGAGTTACTGGAGTAGGACCTCACACTATCTCTGTTCCTAGACTTAGGGAAGCTAGTAATGTAACTTTAACTCAGTATCCTCATCTTGTTAATGATGAGAACTTTAAAAAGATAGTAGCTGTTTTAAGACTTGCAGTTCCTTATACTGGAATGATCCTTTCAACTAGAGAGGAAGCAGAATTTAGAGATAGTGTTATTGAATTGGGAATTTCTCAAGTTAGTACAGGTTCTTGTACTGGAGTTGGGGGATATTCTGAAGCTAATGAAAATACTGCACAATTTGAAGTTGGAGATCATAGATCACCTATGGAGATGTTAGAAAGTCTTATCAATAGTGGATATATTCCAAGTTACTGTACTGCTTGTTATAGATCTGGACGTACTGGTGATAGATTTATGGAAATAGCTAAAAGTGGTAAGATAAATGTTATGTGTGAAGCTAATGCTCTAATGACTTTAAAAGAGTTTTTGTTAGATTATGCTGATGATCATTTAAAAGAAGTTGGAAATAAAGCTATTTTAGAGGCTTTAGAAAAAATGCCTAACGAGGAGTTTAAAAATAAAATCAAAGGGTATTTAAAAGATATCGAGAACGGAGCTAGAGATATCTCTGTTTAATCTTGAGAGGGGATATTGCAAATTGCTATATCCCTTTCTTTATTTTAGGTGATAAATTATGAAATATATAATCAATAGCTATTGTACTATTAGTGATATGGCAAAAATTTTAAAAGTTAGTAAACATACTTTGCTTCACTATGAAAATGAAAATATTGTAACTCCTATTTTTCGAGGTGAAAATGGTTATAGATACTATTCAGGAGAACAACTAGCACAATTTAAGACAATACTATATTTACGTGAACTTGGATTTACAATTAAAGAAATAAAAGAATATTTGGTAGATTCTAATTATTCTGTAGCAATAGAACAGATGCAAGAAAAATTAAAACAAAATAGATTAGAACTAGAAAAATTACTTTTAAAAGAGAAAAAAATTCTTGAATGTATAAATTCTCTGAAAAATTTAAAAGAGATAGAGAGTAAAAAAGAACTACCATTTGTTACTCACTTAAAAGAGTGTTATGGAAATTTTCTTCCACAGAATTCTTTTTCTTTGGAAGAAACTGTTATAAATATGAAAAAACTTGATGATATATATAATGATGTCACTTGGACTGAAAAATATTCCTTTGGCTTTATAATTTCTCAACAAAATTTAAAAAATAAAGTATTTATACCTGAAAAATTCTTTATTTCTAATAAAACAGAAAATTTAGAATCCTATATTTTTCCAACTTCAGATTATGCAATACTCTATACAGATCAAAAAGAAGAGTATTCAAAAAGTATAAAAAGACTTTTAAATTGGATAGAAAAGAATAATTTAATAATAACAGGAGATTTAATTATAGAAGATCCTAGTACATATAGATTCTCTGAAAAATATAACTCTTTCTTTAAAATTTTTAGAATACCAGTAAAAAAATCTTGACCTGTGGGTTACCCTAGCCTTTAAAATATTTTTGGAAGTTAAAATATTTTAAGGAGTTGATCTTGTGAAAGTTTTAGGTATTACAGCTGGAAGAAAAAATTCAAATAGTGAAATTTTATTAAAGGAAGCTCTTCTTGCTTGTGAAGAAAGAGGAGCAGAAATTACTATGATAAATTTAAAAGATTATCATATTGAGGAGTGTACTGGATGTACAGTTTGTACTCACGGAATGTCTAAAGGACAAAAAGTTGATTGTACTTTGACTTCTAGAGATGATAAAGATGAAATTATGAAAGTATTTTTAGAACAAGATGCTATCATTTTTTCAGCACCTACATATGATCTAATGCCTAGTGCAACATTTTTAAAGTTTATGCATAGAAATCTTAGTTATGAAACTTCATTTTTACATGCTATTGGTGCTATTGAGCAAAAATTCCCTGTTGCAGGTTTAATTGCTGTTGGTGGTTCTACTCGTTCATGGCAATCAATGGCTCTAGAAGCTATGGCAGCTACTATGTTTACTACTTCACTTAAAGTTGTAGATATGATATTAGCTAAAAGAGTTCCTGCCCCTGCTCAATGTCTTTTAAATGATGAACTTATTGAAAGAGCTCATAAATTAGGAAACAATATTATGGATGCTATTCTTACTCAACCTGAAAAAAGAGAGTGGTTAGGAGATAAAGGTTTTGGTTGGTGTCCTAATTGTCATTCTAATGCTCTTATTAAAGGAGAAGTTCAATGGGATGGAACTTATTGGCCTATAGAATGTCAAGTTTGTGGTGCTGGAGGAGATTTAGAAAAAGATGAAAATGGAGAGTGGAAATTTGTTATAGCTGAAGATGGATTATCTCGTGATAGAACTACTGATGAAGGCCGTGCTCATCATTTAGAGGAGATAATGGCTACACAAGGTGGCTTTTATACAGAACAAAATAGAGAGATTGTAAAAAATAAAATTGAAAAATATAAAAATATAAAATTTCCTACTATAGAGGTTAAAAGTACAAAATAAAATTGAGTTTAAAAAAATTCAGGGCCTTTGCAATTTGCAAAAGCCCTTTTTTTAATGCATCATCACTTTTAACTTCTCAACTTCTTTTTTCATAAATTTAGGGATCATTCCTACAACCTTTCCTACTAAAACAGCTGCTATAAATGTTCCTTCTCTAACTCCATAGATAGTATCTAAAAATATAAAAGACACAACTGCTGCTACTACTACAGTAATCACATCAAATCCAATTTTAATATTATGAAACTCAAAAATGGTCTTTTCTTTTAACGCCATCATTACTCCTTCTGCTGGAAGTGGAATCAATCTTGCTTCTAAATAAAGAAAAACTCCTATTCCAACAAAAAGTACACTTATCAACATATATATTAATCTAATTATGTAATTTTCAGAAGGTTCAAAATAAAAAATCATATTAGAAAAAGAAACAAAATACCCAAATAGACTCGCACAAATTACTTGTAAAAAACTGTAAAATTTAAAATCTCTTCTTAAAATAAATAACTGTAAAATTATATAACTACAAAATATTAAAGAAACACATAATCCTTGATCTAATCCTGAGATTATACTTACAACATAGGGTATTGAATTTACTGGGGAAACTCCTAAATTTGACTTTACAGAAAAAGTTACTCCTACAGCCATTACAAACAATCCAATACAATAAACTAAAATTCTAACTATGTTTTTCATCTATCTCTCCTTTTTTCTTTCATCTAACTTTAAAATTACACTCTCTATATTTAATATAAATTTTTTTACATCTTTTTCTGATAAATCTCTACACACTTCTCTTGTAAGTTTATTATCTATCTCTTCTAAAAAAGGAATTTTTTCTATAATACTTTCTGTTAATGCAATATTATAAATTCTCTTATCCTTCTCATTTTTTACTCGTTTTACATATCCCTTTTTTTCCAACTTATCAATTAAAGCTTTAACTGTATTTTGATCTTTTTGAGATTTAGTTGATAATTCAACTTGTGATAAATTTCTATTTTCTTCATATAAAACCTTTACTATAACCCATTGTTCTGCTGTCAAATCATAATTCTTAAGCTCTTCATTTAATGCTTGAGATATCTTCTTAGCAGCAACACATAAAAAGTATCCTATTGAATTAATAATTTTCACCTCCATTTAATACGTTTACGTACTTTTATATTTTATACGTAAACGTATAGTTTGTCAAGAAAAAAGAGTAAGTATAGCTCAGTTTTCTAAAACACAAGAATTAAATCTTTTGTGTTTTTTCTCCTCTACTTTTGCTAACTTACTCTATCTATTTTCAATACTTCCAATTTTTATTACTATACCTAGGTATAAATATTTTCTACTATTTAACTGTTTCTAAAATTCCTTTTTCTCTTTTTAAAGACTTCATAAATCCTAAAGTACATATAGTAGCTAAAATAATTCCTGATATATTTCCTATCATCTCTATAGTACTTACTGGTGTTCCTTGGAAAAATCTTACAAATCCTTCAGGGGCAATTATAATATAAGAAGTTACAACTACTGTCATAAACATTGCTGGAATAAGAGCAATCTTATAATTTTTCCCTTGATTTGCAAGATATTTAGCTGCTGCCCATAAAGCTATTGTAGCTAATGTTTGGTTTGACCAGCTAAAATATCTCCATAAGATATTGAAATCTATGAAACATAATGCTACTCCCACTACAAATAACGGTATAGCCACAACAAATCTATTTACTATTGGTCCTTGCTTATAACCTATTGCATCTGCTATTGTAAGTCTTGCACTTCTAAAAGCTGTGTCTCCAGATGTTATTGGACATGCAACTACTCCTAATATTGCTAAAGCTCCTCCAACTTTTCCTAAAACAGTTCCTGAAATTCTATTAACTACTACTGCTGCTCCTCCATTTGCTAGAGCTCCTCCTAGTCCCTCTGTTCCTCCAAAGAATGACATTGCTGCTGCTGCCCAAACTAATGCTACTATTCCTTCTGATATCATAGCACCATAGAATACTCTTCTTCCTTCTTTTTCATTTCCTATACATCTTGCCATCATAGGTGATTGAGTAGCATGGAATCCACTAATTGCTCCACAAGCTATAGAGATACATAAATAAGGGAAGATAGATGTTCCTTTTGGATGGAAATTACGTAAAGTAATCTCTGGAATATCATATCCTTGGAATACTATTCCAAATCCTATTCCAACTGCCATTATTAATAGTGCAATTCCAAATATTGGATATATTTTTCCTATTACCTTATCAATTGGTAAAACTGTAGCAACTAAATAATATATAATTATAACTCCTACTAAAACCATTTTATCTATACCAGTTAAATCATTAAGAATTGCTGCTGGACTTGTTATAAATACTACTCCTACTAATATTAATAAAACTACTGAGAAAACTCTCATCAATTGCTTTGCACCATTTCCTAAGTTTTCTCCTACTAATTCGGCCACACTAGCACCATCTTTTTTTAGTGACATCATTCCTATTAGATAGTCATGTACTGCTCCTGCAAAAATACACCCAAAAACTATCCATATAAAAGCAGCTGGTCCCCACATAGCTCCTGCTACAGCTCCAAATATTGGTCCTGTTCCAGCTATATTTAAAAATTGAATTAAAAAAGTTTTTTTCCAATCCATCTCTACATAGTCAACACCATCTTCCAATCTTTTTGCTGGAGTTACAGCATTTTCATCTGGACCAAAAATCTTTTCCACAAATTTTCCATACACCATATACCCAACTATCAATATAATAATTGAAACAATAAAACTAATCACAAACCCTACCTCCTATTTAGTTAATGTTTATACACACTCATCTTAGTATAAATATAATACAATATTTTCTTATTTTTTTTTATATTTAGCTTTAAAATGTATTTTTTTATACTTAAAAAGCATTTTTTTAATCCTTAAATACTTTTCTATTTTTAGAACTCCTATAACTATGGTATAATTATTAAAACTAGAAAGGAGGTTTTCATTTTATGTTTGAATTAACAAGTAGAATCTTAAATAATTTAGGTTACATAATAGCACTTGCATTCTTTTTTACAAAATTCAAAAGTGCCCGAAATATTTTCACAAAGAAAGAGTATACTAAAAATGATATTATTCTCCTCTCCATATTTTTTTCTTTCCTTTCTATAATAGGAACATATACTGGAATTGAATATAGAGGTGCTATTGTTAACACTAGAAATATAGGTGTTGCTGTAGCTGGAATTATTGGAGGTCCACAAGTTGGAATTATCACTGGTATCATAGCTGGATTTCATAGATTTTTTGTAGATATTGAAAGTCCTACAACATTAGCCTGTGGTATAGCTTCTATTGCTGGTGGTTTTATAACTTCTTTTCTTTATAAAAGGACTAATGAAAAAAATTGTTATATTTATGGATTCATAAGTGGATTTATAATTGAAAATCTCAGTATGTTTCTAATTCTTTTAACTGGATATTATATTTATGATTTTAGTATTGCAAAGGATATTGTTCAAACTATATATATTCCTATGATTTTAGCTAATGCTTTGGGAGTTTCAATAGTTATAATAATAATCGAAGATCTAATTTCAGAAAAAGAAAGATTAGCTGGTAAACAAGCTAAACTAGCTCTAGAAATCGCTAATAAATCTCTTCCTTTTTTTAGAAGAGGAGAATCCTTAAATGAAGTATGTAAAATAATTTTAGAATCTCTAGAAGCTAAGGTTGTTGTTATAACTGATACTAAAAATATAATTGCCAGCTATATTATATCTGATGAGTATATACTAGATCATTGTGAAATTAAAAGCGAGGCAACAAAAGAGGTTTTAAAATCTGGAAAAGTTTTAATTTTGGGTAAAGAAGAGAGTGACATAGTAGATTTTCAATGTATCAATGGAAATATAAAATCTTGTATAATTCTTCCCCTATTCCAAGAGGAAAAAAAGATTTATGGAACTTTAAAGCTATATTTTGATACTTCTAAACTTGTTACTTCTAGAAAACAATACTTAGCTGAAGGATTATCTATGTTAATTTCAACTCAAATTGAATTAAGTAATATAGAAAATTTTAAAACTATGGTTAAAGATGCTGAATTAAGAGCTCTACAAACTCAAATAAATCCACACTTTTTATTTAATGCTCTACATACTATCTCTTCCTTTGTAAGAATAGACCCAGATAAAGCTAGAGAGATTATTCTTAATCTTTCAACTTATCTTAGATATAATTTAGAAAATGCTTCTAAAACATTACCTCTCAGTAAAGAGTTAGAGCAAGTAGAAGCATATATAAATATAGAAAAAGCTAGATTTGGAGAGAAAATACAAATAGAATATGACATTCCTGAAGAGATAAAAACTATAGAGCTTCCTAGTTTAATTATCCAACCACTTGTTGAAAATAGTATTAAACATGGGATTTTAAAAAAACGTGAAGGAGGAAAAATAGTTATTTCTGGTAAAAAAGAGGGAAGAGGAGCTATTTTAACTATAGAAGATAATGGAATTGGAATAGATCAAGATATTATTAACAATATAGATAAGAAAATAGATAAAAGTATTGGATTGAAAAATGTCCATAACCGTCTAAAACTACTCTATGGAAAGGGGTTATTTATCCAAAGATTATCACAAGGTACAAAAGTTTCATTTTACATTGAATAGGAGGTCTAAATGCTAAAATGTATAATAGTTGAAGATGAGTTCCCAGCTAGAGAAGAATTAAAATACTTTATCTCTAATCACGAGGGAATTCACTTAGAAAAAGAGTTTGATAATCCTGTTGACGCTCTAAAATTTATTCAAAACAATCAAATAGATATAGTATTTCTTGATATTAATATGCCAGAATTAGATGGAATGAGTCTTGGAAAAATTCTTATAAAATTAAATTCTGAACTAAAGATTATTTTTATTACTGCGTATAAAGATTATGCTGCTGAAGCTTTTGAAATAAAAGCTTTTGATTATCTACTAAAACCATATTCTGAGCAGAGAATAAAAGAGGTTTTAAATAATCTTACCTCTTGTAGAAGTAACGAGTTAATAAAAGAAAGCAATAAAATTAATAAAATCACTGTGTCCCTTGGAGAAAAATTAATAGTTTTATCCTTAGATGAAATTTGCTATATTGAAATTATAGAAAAAGAAAGTCTTATCTATACTGAGAACTCTACTTATACATCTAAATTAAAACTTTCTAAATGGGAAGAGATCCTTCCTAAAGAAAAATTTTATAGAACTCACAGATCATATATTGTAAATCTTGATAAAATACGTGAAATCGAACCTTGGTTTAATGGAACATATATTTTAAAAATAGAAAACTTAAATTTTAAGATTCCTGTTAGTAGAAATAATGTAAAAGAATTTAAGGAATTGCTCCATATAAAATAATTTTTTAATTATTTTTTCAAAATAATATAATTTTTTTCTTTTTTATGATATAATGTACGTCGACACATTTTTAAAAAAGGAGAAAAAATAATGGAAACAAAAAAAATGAATTGGCGTACATTAGCAATGATGGGATTCACAGTTGTCTGGGGCTTTGGAAATGTTGTTAATAACTACGCTAACCAAGGTCTTACTGTTGTAATTTCTTGGTTATTAATATTGACTTTTTATTTCTTACCTTATGCTTTAATGGTAGGAGAGATGGGATCAGTATTTGAAAATAAAGGTGGAGGAGTATCTAGCTGGATAGATTCTACTTATGGACCTATGATAGCTTATTTAGCTGGTTGGACATATTGGGTTGTTCATATTCCATATCTTGCTCAAAAGCCTCAAAGTGCTCTTGTTGCTTTAAGTTGGGTATTCTTTCAAAATGGAGATATGATTAAAAGTTTTAATCCTTTATTATTACAAGGAATTGTTCTTTTAATATTTTTATTCTTTCTATGGTTATCTTCAAAAGGAATTAATTCTTTAAAGAAAATAGGTGCTCTTGCTGGAACATCTATGTTCTTTATGGGAATTTTATATATTTTACTTACTGTTGCTGCTCCATCAATAGTGGGTGCTACTTCTGCTACAACAGATTGGAGTATTGCTACTTTTTTACCAAAATTTGATTTTGCATATTTTACAACTATATCTATGCTTGTTTTTGCTGTTGGTGGTTGTGAGAAAATATCTCCATATGTAAAAGATGTAGAAAATCCAAATAAAAATTTCCCTAAAGGTATGATAATTCTTGCAGCTTCAGTTGGTATGTCTGCTCTACTTGGTTCTCTTGCTATGGGAATTATGTTTAACAGTGGAAATATTCCTTCTGATCTTAAGATGAATGGACAATATTATGCTTTTAAACTTTTAGGAGAATATTATGGACTTGGAAATCTATTGATGATCTTATATGCAGTAGCTAACACATTAGGACAAATTTCTGCTTTAATGTTCTCTATAGATGCTCCACTTAAAATGTTAATTGGAGAGGGAGATAAAAACTTTATTCCTCAATCTTTTACAAAAACTAATGAGTATGGAGCTCCTATTACAGGATATAAGCTAACTGCTGTTTTAGTTGGAATTTTAATTATCATTCCTGCCCTTGGTATTGGAGATATGAACAATCTTTATAACTGGTTATTGGATCTAAACTCTATTGTAATGCCTCTTAGATATCTATGGGTTTTCTTAGCTTATATTGGGCTTAGAGGATTTATAAAAAATAAAGGGCTTATGGAGAAAGCTACATTTAAGTTTATAGCTAGCGATAAAATTGCTACTTTAGTTGGAGTTTGGTGTTTTGGCTTTACAGCTTTTGCATGTTTAATGGGAATTTTCCCTAAGAATATTGAGACTTTTAGTTCTGAGTGGATTTTCCAAATCACTTTAAATATTCTTACTCCAATTGTGCTTATCGGACTTGGATTTATTTTCCCTAAAATAGCTAGAAAACAAAACAGATAGTAAAGACTTCAGTAAAAAGGAGAGTTAACAACTCCTTTTTACTTTTTTTCCCTTGCTTCAAAAATTTTAAAAAACCCTTTATTTTTCTTATAATTTCCAAAAACTACAAAAGTAGAATCTTTATAATATAGATTATCTCCCTCTTTATAATTTTTTATAATACTTAAAAATTTAAAATTCAATGAGTAATAAAAATCATATCCTATAATTGTATCATATATTACCTTTATAAAGGATGCCACATCTTTATAAATACTATATTTTTCTTTAATTAAAATATGATCTGATATTTTTAAAATCTCTTCAATATTTCTTCCATCATTTTTTAAATAATTTTCTATTTCTATATCTGAAATCTCTATACCATTTTCCTTTAAAAAAAGTATATTTCTTTTAGTTGATTCAAATCCATAGTGTTGAATTGAAAGATTTATACTTTCCCAAATTTTTTGATAATCAGTTACCATATTTTTTATAATTTGAGTTAAATAGTTTGTTTCTCCCTTATTTTTACTTATCTCCGTATTATGAATTTTAAATTTTATTCCTATTACTTTATTATTTTTATTTTCACCTTTTTTTATTTTTTCATATTCTATCACAAAATTAGAGTAATTATTTATCTTCTCAATTAATGGTTTTATAATATTTTTTTCAAAATCAAAAAATCTATCATAGGCTTCTTCAGAAATATTAAAAATATCTTTTAACTCTTCTAAAGTTACATCAATACTTTTATTTTGTACTATATCTCTTATTAAA
>DXSD01000020.1 GCA_019410665.1 Fusobacterium sp. | reverse complement strand
GCATAATAATCTTCCAACATTGGATCAGGCATAGGCAAATCAAACTCTGGAAGAATAGATGCATTTGTATAAGCATTATATAAATATACTTCACATTTGTTTAAAAAATCATCTAATTCATCTAACAAATCTTTTGTTTTTAATTTTTCTCTATCTCTTATATTATTTAATTTAAGATACTCTGAATAATAATATGATACTATTTGATTATTTGTTGCTCCTTCTTTCCATATATGTTTTTTATTATCCCAAATTGGATATATAAAATCTTGACTTGGAATTTCTGTTTTTAAAATTCCATTTTCTAAATAATCTCCATCACGTAATAAACTTTCATCTATTTCCCATATAAATTTTTCAGTATTCCATTTGTAATAATAATTTGGAGGATTAATAAACACTATTTTATTATCTTCAATTTTTTGACCCTCTTTTAGTGTTACTACACCTAAGTTAACCAATTCTTTCATGGTAGCACTTCTCAATTTGTTATCTTCTATTATTGGATATCCACTAAAAGGTTTTTCTGCTTCATAAATAACATAATTATCTATTGTATTCACATCTATATCTATTCCCAAACAATACATATGTTGATTTTGTGCTTTCGTTTTATCATAATAATATTTTTTCATTATACCTCCTAATCATAAGTAGCTACTGCTATTTTTGTGCTATGACTTAATCCACTAGAATTTCTTGTTCCATTAGGTGCATAATATTCAAACTTACTATATACAATATTTGCATCTTTTTTTACATAAATTCTAAGATAAACCGTTTGATAATCCCCTTTAAAAGATAATTCTTTTAATTTTTCCCAAGATGATGTTAAATCTTGTATATTACCATGAAAATTTAATTGACCTATCATGTTATCTAAATTAGATGTATTTATATCATCAACTTCCTTAACATCTGGTATAGTCCAACCACCGCCATGTGTTGTCGATGTTTCATATTTTGTAGAATTAAGATTACCAGTCCATCTATAATTTGGAAAATATGAGCTATTATTTACGTCAAAAGTTGATTGAATTATAAAATTAGAATTTACTGAAATTTTATATTTTTCATATCCATTTATATTTTGTTCACAGATTAATTCTGACTTTCCAATATCCCAACCAGTCCATATATTTTCATGTTTATTATTTTGATTTGCTTCATAATATAAACCTCTTATATAATAAGGGATCCCCTCTTGATCAAATGCAATATCTGTTGTGGATGTTTTTGTTGCATCTGCTGTCAAATCTAAATATTTTAATATAGGAGCTTGATTAAATTCAATAAAATGCTTTTCTTTTGATACATCTCTGAGATTAAAAGTATGTTTAATGTCATTTTTTTCAAATTCTACCTGCATATAACCACCTACTTAATAGTTACTGTCCAACCATTTAGAATAAATGAGTTTGTTGAAATAGTGCCGTTCACGATTAGATCTTGTTGCACAGTTACATCATTAGTAATAGTTCCTCCAGCCTTATCAAATTTTCCATTGTAAACCTCATTAATAGCTCCTACTATTTTTTTATTATTAGTTAATAAAGTTTCATCTTCAATATTTTGCTTCTTATTCATTTCTTTTTCAAATGTCTCTTTGTCAATCCACAATCCTTTTCCTGTCCAGTTAATAATAGTTGTTTCATTATTAGTAACTATTATATTAACCCCATATTTAAATCTAACAGGAGCTTTTTCTGCTGGTGGCATCCAAGAAGTTTGATCTCCATCATTTATATACCAATACAATATTTCTTTTTCTCCATCTTGAGCATATATTCCTATTTCTCTAGGAAAATACCCCGTTTCAACATCTTCATTATTAAATTCCATAACTATTCTTAAAGTATCTTCTACTTGTGATTTTTCTAAAATTTCAACTTCTTGTTTTATTGACTTTATATCAATAAATGTTGTTGGATCTTCCTCATCTAAAATCTTTCCATCCCCTATTTTTACTTTAACTAGTTTGATCCCTTCTCCAGTTGCCTGACATTTTGCTAAATACTCACTACCTTTATTTGTAATGCCATCAAACATTTTTTATTACCTCCATCATTCTATAGGATTTTAAATAAACTTTACTATTTTTTGCTATATCTCTATGAACTCCTATAAATTCTTTTTCAATCTCTTGAGTCTTAAAACTTGCTAATTTTAAATTACTATTTTTTTTATTTATTTCAATACTTACTGAATCCATAATACTTCTACAATTTTTATATTTTTCAATAATCTCTATTAATGTATCACTCCAACTTAAGTCAGAATTTATATGATTAATAGTCACTTTAAATGTATAAGGTTTACCACCATATTCAAACCATTCTTTTATAGTTATCGGATATTTTAATTTTTTAAGATTATCTTCAATTATTTTTTTAGTTCCTTTTTTAGAATGTGACCAATATGCACTTTTAATTAATTTTATTTTAATTTCTCTGTCCAAACTTTCTTGCCAATTATCTATCATATATTGATAAGCTAACTCTGTTAAAACTTCATTTGGCTGTAATTCTAGATTTTTAAATATAGCCAATTTCGGAAGTTGCGAAATTATTTCTTTTTTTAACTGTTTCTCAAATTCTAATGACAATGATTTTAAGTTTTTATACTTTTTTAAGTTTTCTGGAAAAAAAAGTTGATAATCAGTATTACATAAATTATATTTACTCATCTTCTACTCCTTGATAGCTAATAGTAATACTTGAAGTTTCTTGTGCGATTTTTGTTTTATCTAATTTCGTAAAAATAGGTTCAATAATTTCAACTCTCTTTGCTCCAGCAACAATTAAAAGCTGTATTAACTTATTTGGATTAATATCTCTACCTAATTTTTCTTTTTGCCAAGCTCTATACTCAAGAACTGCATTATTTATATTTTGAGTTACAATACTTACATCATTTTCTTTATTTAACCACCATTTGAAATTAATATTATATGATGCAGATGTTGGTGCAAGAACTTCTACTTTATCAGTAAATGGTCTAACACTATCATCTTGTAGTGTTTTTTCTACAATTTCGAGAATACTTCTTTCAGGTATAATACCATTTTTTAATAAAGGAATAACCTTTACTACTCCAGGAGTTTCTTCTGGAGTGTAGATATGCACATCTATTATATCTTGATGTGCTGTCAAAACATAATACTTATATGCCGCAACAGGACCAGCAGTACTAAATGCAGTTGGTCTTAGTTGAATTCTATTTCTTAAACTCTCATCATCTTCTTGATTTACTCCACCACTACTTATACTTGTATTAGTTACTGATAAAAGAAAAGGAATATCATCAACAACAGTATTTATTTCTCCTACTTGTAAGTCGTTTCCAATAATTCCAGGAGTTAAACAAGTTACATTTCCAATAACTTCTCTTTCTCCAATTTTTAACTCCATATCCTTATCTGCTTCAAAATAAAGATTTCCAGCAGCAACTTTATGTCCTTTTGGGATAGTTACTACATCAGGAAATATCTTAGAAAAAGTATATTTAACTGTTGCTTTTGCTCCTTTTTCTTGGATTCTTTCTACTCCTACAAGTTCTCCTAATGCTTCTAAATACTGGTTTTCTGAATATCTTAGTAAGTTCATTCTTCCTGTGTAGTTAATATCATTTTTTACAATAGTAAAAATATAAGTTATCCATCCAATAAAATCATTGATAGGATCTCCATCTTTGATGGTTACTCCCACAATTTCCTGATAGCCTTCTTTTAAAGCTATTTCAATATTGTCAATATTTTCATCTATAAATTTAATCATCTATTATTTCTCCTTTCACATTAGCTTGTACTAATGTCTTTACTTCATTGTTAGATGTTAAATTAATTTCAGATACTTTAAATCTTTTCTCTTCTCTTTCTATTTCCTCAACTGTATCAGCAGTCATTTCTGCTTCTATAATAAGTTGAGGTCTATCAACATTCTCTGCTATTATCCCTTTATGCCTTGCTAAAGGAACATTTCCTTTTATTCTAGTTACTATATTTTCTATATTTTGAGTAATTTCTTCACTCAAATCTTTAGGTTTAAATATATAATTTTTTTCATTTTGGGTGATTTCTATTTCCATTAGTTATACTCCTTTAATTGAATAGATAAGTCAATTTTTGTGACGGTACCTAAAGCAGTATAAGCTTTATATAATTCAGAAATATTTTCTATAACATAAGTACCAATAACTTTACCACCAAGAATAAATCTAAGGTGTTCTCCCTTTTTCCCATACTCTTTTAAGTCTTGAGCTGATTTACTGGGATTAACATTAAAAGCAGCATTTAAATGTATGTTAAACTTTATATTTTCTAAGTTTTCTCCATCAAATTGAAGCTTAGGTTTGCTCCCTATTATTTGATGCTCTGTCCATCTATAGCTTGCATCTCTATTTAAAGAGTCAAGAGTTTTTATATAAAAGCTACTACAAGCAAAGATTACTTTACCTAAACTTCCTACAACCATAGTTATTCTCCTTTCTTATTTTTGAGGTGGTCCTGAGATATCTCCACCTGCCTTGACTCCTGTTGTTTTATGATTTATTAATGAAACTCCATCTGCTTTGACATCTTTAGTTGTTGTTATTCCGCCTTCTACAGTTATATTCCCTTTAATACTTATATCCCCAGTAATTGATATTTGAGGACAGATTATTTCTATATTTTTTTTACAATCTATATATAGTTTAGAAGTATTTTCATCAAATATCAGCTTAGTTCCATCTGGATATAAAGTTATATATTTCCCTTCTCCTGCTTCTTCCATCACAGGATCTTGTATGTTATAACCACTTCCTAAATAATATCCACTATTCCCTGTTGCCGCTATTAAACAAAGCCCTTTTTCATTGATTTTAGGCATACTATATTGTTTAACTCCTTGATTTCTTCCTTGAAATACTATGAGAATAGCACTAGAAATATTTAAATCTTCAAATTCTACTTTTACTCGACCTTCATCATAAAATACATGGGATACTGTTCCATATCTTATTTCATTCATCCAACACCATCCTAATTTCTAAAGTTAAATCATAAATTTTTAAATCAGTGTTTATACTTATTATTAAATACTTTCCCGTAAAAATACCAAAATTTTCTAAAAATATAGTATCTCCTACACATATAAGTTCCTCTTTACCTATAATTTCTATTGTTCCTCTTATAGCTTGTTTATTTTTCTCTCTTAAAGCTTTTTCAGCTATTTTAGATAAATATTCTCTTTTTTGTGCTTTAGTATCTCCAGGTGGTTCTTTTTCCTGGTTGATAAATAATACTCTTTGAGTGTTTCTTTTATAACCTGGTCTTTGTTTAGTAAAAAAGCTTTCTTCTATTTTTTCTCCCAGGTAACTATCATAGTAAGTAATTTTACATCCTGCATATGTATCAGTGTCATCAGTTTCTAAAGAATAATTTTTAATATTATTTCTATGAAAAATAAATTTATAGTCTTTTTCTTCATATAACTTTTCTTCAAAAATAACTAATCTATCATTGTAAAGTTTGATAATTACTCCTATTTCATTTCCCAATCTTTTTAAAAAATTAAAATATGATTCAAGCTTTTGTTCAACTCTTTTATATTCTCGATTAAAATTACATTCATATATAAGTTTGAGATTACATTCCTTAGCAATATCTTTAGCAATTTTTTCAAAAGTTACAGCTTCCCATACTCTATTTTTCTTATCATCCATAATATTAGAAACAATGTCTACAGATAGTGCAGATATAGTTACTATATCTGGAGGTCCAGAATATGAAACTCTATCAATATAAAAGGTCCCAATATATATTTCTACTTCACTATTAGTTTCCCAATTATATAGATACAACCAACATTCAAGTTTATCACCCTTCAAAGGATTCCAGTCATTCATCCAAAGCAATTCTCTATTTTGAATAGTTAAATCCAGGCTATCAAATTCATTTAAGGAGTCTGAATAACTAAAACTAATTAAATCCTGGTCTATATACTTAGTTATATCTGTATTTTCATATAATACTTTTAACTTTAATTTTCTACTGTTAGAAACCATTTTTTTTACTTCTTCACTTAGATTCATCTTCTTCTCCAAGGTGCTACTTTTTCTTCATAAGTTTTAGGAATTTCCTGGTATTTTATTTTGATTCCAGCTTCAAAAATTAAAGTTCCATGATATCCTGGATTTTTTTCTAATAAAGTATTATATAGTTTTGAATCTCCAAATAGCTTATAAGAGATACTATCCCAGGTATCCCCTAATACCGTTATATATATTTTATCTTCCATAACCTCTCCTAAATCTTTCTTTCTCGTATTTATTCATACTTTCTTTAAACCAACGTTCAAAATCTCCTTTATCTTTTTTCAAAGTTGTTTCTAAACTGTTGTTATCATTAACATAAATAGTTGGAGAATAAGAAAAAGTAATAGTTGCTGATGAATTGTTATTAGTTGTAGAAGTAGGCTTATAAGCTCCGAGTAATTTCCCTGTTTTTTCCCATAAGTTTAGGCTTTTAGGAGTTCTTTCGTGGGGAATTATACTTTCAGAACTTCCACCTTCTCCAATTAAAGCAAGTGTTGGAGAATTAACTACTCCCCCTGTTGCAAATTGTGGAATATTAAATTGTTCTCCAAGCCAGGAAGCTCCATTTTTTATGCTATCTGTTATACTAAAATTCTTTATTTTTTCATAAATCTCTAATACTCCATCAAGCATATGTCCTCCTTTTTCCTTTATTCCTTCTATTTTTTTATCTAACCAATCAAAAGGAATTCCTAATATTGCTAAACTTTTCTCTTTGAATATATTCCACTGCTCAATTGCTCCAGTGACCATATTTACAATTTTATCTTTTAATTCACCAGCTTTTAATTTTATAGTATCCCAATTTTCATATAAAGCTTTTCCCCCTTTAATCATATAACCAATAGGACCAAGAAAATACCAATATTTATCTACTAATTCTACTACTTTATCTTTAAGCTGGATTGCTTTTTCTTTAACTGTATCCCAATTTTTATAAAGCATATATCCTGCAGCTATTAAAGCAGTTATTCCCAAAATAACCCAAGTGACAGGACTAGCTAAAGCAGCCATACCAAGACTTCCTAATTTAGCTAACCCACCTATTAAAAATTTACCACCATTTAATATTCCACTTCCTATTACTTTTCCTATTTGAAGTCCAGTCTTTCCTAAATTTTTAAATTGTTGTGTCATTATTTTAGCAGTCTTTATAGTTTTAAGTCCTAACTCTTTTTCTGTTGCTAATCCTACTAAATTAACAATACCTGCATAACCATGTAATAAACCTCCTATGAGTTTCAGAGCCCCACCAAATCCATATAGAACCCCTGTTCCATAAACAAAGAGTTTTATCATTCTTTTAAATCCCTCTGGATCTTCTTTCATTATTTTTAAAAACTTTTCTAAAAATGCTTTAAGGTATACTGCTCCTTCCTTTACAAGAGGTAATAATTCTGTTCCAAGATCTGCTTTGATTACATCAAATTCTGTCTTTAAAACTTGGAGTTGATTAGCAGCTGTATTTTTTTGTATTTCAGCTTCTTTATTAGTTGCTCCAGAATAAATATTAGAGTCTTTCGCTAAATTTATATTTCTTTTTAATCTATCAAAAGCTCCCATTATATTAGCAGCAGCTACTTTCCCCTCTTCTCCAAAAAGCATAGTCATAACTGCTCCTTGTTCATGTTCTTTTAACTTACTCAACTTAAAAAATACAGTTTCTAATGCTTTTTCTGGATCCTCTAATGTAGCTTTTGCTAAATATTCTGGATCTAATCCTAGTATATTTAATGCTTCTTTTTCACTTCCTGTTGTTGCCATACCTTTATTTAAAATAGTTAGCAGTCTTTTTGCCCCTGTTGCTGCTATTTCAGGTGCCATCCCCATTTCCATTAAAGAAGCTCCAAGAGCTGCTGTTTGATTAGTAGCCATTCCTACTACAGTTGGAAGGTTTCCCATTCTTGTTATAAATTCTGCTATTTTAATTTCACTAGCTCCTGTATTATTCCCTAAAGTATTAATTTGGTCATTCAACTCTTTTAATTGTTTCAAGTCCATTCCAAAGGTATTTCTCCAGGCAAACATATATTCAGAAGCTTGTTCTCTGCTCATATTAAAAGCCATTCCCATATTGGCAGCAGCTTCTATATAACCTACTGCTTCATCTTTATTCAAACCACTTTGACCAGCATTAGCAGCCATGCCATATAATTCCTCTAAGGAAACTGCTATCCTTTTTTCTGCAACAAGTTTTAATAAATCTTCTTTGAATTTAGCTTCTTCTTCAGCTGTTTCAAAATCAAATTGCTTTTTTACTCCTGCAAAAGCTGTTTCTGCTCTTATAGCTTCCGAAAGGACTCCAGCTCCAGCAACAGTTGCAACACCAGCAGCTTGTAAAGGTAAAGTTCCATAAGATGCTATTTTACTCCCTCTTTCTTTCATAGCATTAGCTTTTTGGTAGTGTTCTAAAGCCTTGTTATATGCATTCGCTTTTTTTTCAAGTTCTTCATAAGATTTTGCTGTATCTTTAATTGAAATATTTTGTTCTTTTAATTGTTTTGTAGTTTCTCTGATTTCAGTTATATTTTTTCTTTGTTTCTCTCTTAAAGATTGTATTTTATTTTCTAAATTAAGCTGTTGTTTTCCTAGATTAGTACTTTCTTTTGAATTAGAAGAAAGTTCTTTCCCAACTTCATTCAATCTTTTTTTTAAAGGAGTTAATTCGTTAGTAATTCCTTTAGTTTCTTTTTGTAGTTTTCGATACTCTTCTTGTAACTTTTTGCTATCTCCCTTCCCTTCTTTCATTTCAATTGCAACCATTGCCATTCTATCTTTTAAAAGTTTTTCTTTAGAAGAGAGTTGATTGATCTCTTTTTCTAAAAGTTTATAAGTAGATCGAAGAGTTCTTCCCTCTTTATCTACCTCTAATAATCTATTTTTTAATTTAACCAATTCCTTTTGGGAATAAATTATTTCGCTTCTAGTTTCTTTTCTAATAAGCTGCATGTTTTCATATTTCTTTAAATCTCTTTGAGTTTTTTTTAAATCTGAGGTTTTATTTTTTAATTGATCCATCAAAGTTCCAGCACTTTTAATATTTTTACTAAAACTTGTAGATAATGCAGCTCCTATCCCAATAGATATTGCTAGTTCCTTTAATGCCATTTTTCCTCCAAATAAAAAAGCCACTTACTCATCTCTGAATAAGTGGCTTTTGATACCTAATTTTAAATTATTTTTGATAGTATACATCCAATTATTATGGATAGAATCAATGTAGTAACTACCCAATAAAAAGCTCCTATTATAGCTAGAATAATGCAAATCAAAACAGCTACAACCCAAAATATTTTTGGAATAAATACTATAAATTTCTCAAGAAGTGTCAATTTAACTTTTTTATTTCCAGCTAAGTATTCATCAATTCTTTTAGAGGATTCATAGGTTTCCTTTTCTATTCTGTCTTTAGCTTTGGCAGAGTTTTCCTTATATTCCAAAGAAATTTGTTTTATATCTGTTTTTACTCTTCTCCATTCTTCTTTTAAGCTATTTACCATACCATCCACCTCTTACTATGATTATACTGTATAAACATAATAAGAGCAACCACTTATTTATTTTTTTCATCTAGTATTTCATTAATAGTTTCTAGCCATTCAGCCCACTCATAAACTGGGAGATCTAGCCAATATTCGAGGCTTGTTCTTGTTTCTTTAGCGATAATAACTCCGACTTTTCTGATATCAGATCCGTTAAGATTTCCCAGTCCAAGCCATCTAAGAAACCCTTGATTATTCCTACAATTTTTAAGAAATCATCTCCAGGTAATCCTGATAACTCATTATATCTACACCCTATTATTCTAGCTGCTATATATCCTTGATAAGATTTTAAATTTTCAAATGGGACATTACCAGGAAGTCCAAGTCCTTCATTCAATAAGAATTCTCTTTCTGCTTCTAATACGGCTCTTGCAGTAAAATTTTCTTTAGTTATATTTACTTCCTCTATTCTTTTCTCTGAACCATCAAAATTTTTAATAATAATTGGTTTACTTAATTTCATTTGTCCCCCTTACATTCCCATGGCAGCTTTTACATCCGCTAAATAATCTACTCCATTTATTTTGCAAATCATATTTAATTTATCTATTTCAAGTACTTCTTTTCCATCATACTCAATTTTTAAATAATCAACAGCAAATTCTTTTTTACTATCCATAGCTTTTCCAACTGATACCTTTCCTAAAGACATTGTTTTTGGAATCCCTCTTGCAAAAACACTTAATCTTCCTTGCTCAATTTTCCCAGCTGTCTTATCTAAAGACTGTATTCCAGCCTTTATTTCTAGGTTATAAGCTCTTGGTTGAAGAAGTGTAAAATCTTCTCCTATCAAAGCCCTTATATTCAATCCTAAAGTTAAAGGAGAGGTATGTCCTGCAGTTATTGATTCAATTTCTCCTGCAATTCCAGCTCCTGAAATTGTTTCTGCCATAAATTGTAGCTCTGGTAGATCAACATCTACTAAAGCAGTTTGTGTTCTACTACCATCAGTGTATAACATATAGTTGCTTAATTTCTCTGGTATAAGCATTATTTATCACTCCTTAAACTGTATTTTAAGCTGAGAATAGATTATTGTAATAGTTAGTATCTATCTCACAATCGAACTCAGCATATTCCATAGGTAATGCTGGACTAAAATAAATTTTGAATTTCACTTTACCATCTAACAATGAAGTCATAGGATTATCCTCTTCTCTAAATTCTATTCTTCCACCTATTAGCATTCCAGAGGCTTGTAAACCATTCAACCATATATTTATACTATCTTTAAAGTTCTTTATAAGATTAGTATTTGTTGGTTTATCTATTTTATCCCAGAAGTTTGTAATTAAAGTATTATTCAAGAAATTAAACATCATTCTTGAAGCTATAAAATTATCTTTAGCATCCATAACTGCTGGATAGCATCCTGTTCTATTTCCCCAAGCTTTCCATCCACCTATCCAGTTAATAACTGTTCCTATTCCATTACCATTTAGATAATTCGCCTGATTAATAGCTAATAAAACATCAGTACCATTTGCTAGACAAGTCCTATCAGCTTTTATATTAATATTTGATGGAGAACGATAAGGTACACCATTAGACTCAGATGCTAATTGTTGAATCAAACAAGCTATTTGAGTAGAAATATGGTATTGTAACTCTCCAAGTGCTACTTTAGGATAATATACCGCTAAATTAGTTGAACTTAGATTGTTGCTTTCTTTAGTAGAAGGGACATCTGTATATTTAGTGATTTTTTTAGTATCAATATCTACTAAAGCTAGGGCTTTGAAATGTCCATTTATCAATTTTGCTTTTGTTTCCATGACAGCTGCAACTGTACTATCAGTAGAATATTTTGGAGCTAGTACTAAGTTTGGAACCAATCTAGTGACAGGGAATACATCCTCTATACATTCCAATCCTTTATTTTTACCTGTTTCTGCATCTATTCCACCAATAATATCATCAACTTCTATCATGCTTGGGTCTAATTTATCAAAAGTTATTTGAACATTATTTCCTTCTGGTAACTCTTCATCTGTTATTATTAAGTCAACATACCCGTCATCATCAAAAGTTGCTATATAATTCTTTTGTGGAGTCAATTGGATAGTTTCTTTTATGATTCCTAGCTCTTTTATTTTTATAGTTTTCTCTTCTCCAATTGGTACACTTTCTTGAGTTACACTTTTCTTATGTGTTTCAGGATCAAGAACATTTATAAGTACAATAGGTGCCATTCCAAATTTACTGAAATGTGCATCTATGGCTTCACATAATGTATAATTTTCAAAATCTTTTACATATCCAAAGGCAGCTACAGCTTCAGCATAGGTATTACATAGCACTACTTTATTTACATTTTTTTCTTCACATAAATTTATAGGTGCTGTTCCTACATAGACAGGTGTGATACCATCAACTTTTATTGCTGTTATAGCTGTAGGTGTTTCTGTGGTTCCTATTCCATGTTTAAATGATGACATTATTTACCTCCTAGTTGCTTTAGTACTTCATTATATAAAATATTTTCCTTTGTTCCTTTTTGTGAAAATCTCTCTTTTATTTTTGGAAAATCTTTATCTATTTTTACAAACAAATTATCTAGTCCTTTAATTTTTGAGATAGCATTTTTTACATTTGAATGCTCTCCCTCGTATATTTGTCCTGTAATAAGTCCATATTTTTTTAAATTTGGACCTAAATACATCTTTTTTTCAGCTTTTTTTATTACTTTTTTCTCTTCGATTTTAGTTGTCTTATTCGCCATTTTTCCCCCAATCTTTTCCGTATATAAATTCATCTACATCAGTTCTATAAACATTCTTTGTAACTATATGGAAGTTTAAGTTCCCTGCCCAAAACGGATACGTTTCTTCATCAGAAATATTCCATTCATATGTTGGTAATATTTCAAACTCTTGTAGAATTACTCCTTTTTCTATAATAGCAGTAGATATTTTATCTATGATTTCATATATTGTTTTATATGCTGTACTAGTATCAGTTTCATAGATAACTACACCTATAGCTAGTGTTAGTAATTTTTCCAAGAGAGTATTTTTCCCAGCAGGAGTTTTTATAATGACACAAGGAATTATATCTTGCAGTACTTCTTTTGGCTGATTTCCAATAATCACAATTGGAGCTCTTGGCTCACTTTCATTTTCACTTTTTGGGTGTACATTTAATTTATATTCTTCGATATTCTCTTCTATTATTTTTTTTAATTCCTCTTCTAAGTCAAATATCTTCATCATACATGTCCTTTTAAAATTCTATTTATCTCTCTTTCAAGATTTTTTTCTAGGATATCATCTACTTTTCCACTATTTTTTATATATTCCATAATAGTTTTACTTCCAAGCATTTGAGGAATACTTAAAGTTTTCAATTCTTGAATTCTATTATCTTCTTTTCTCTGAAAAATTCCTTTATGTCCATTCATCATTCTAGCTATGAATGGTTGCCCTTTTAAATTCTTTTTACCTTGAACTTTTCTCTTTCCATCAATTTTTTTTACTAAAACATAAATTTCATCATTATTAGTAGAATTAAGAAATTTATGTAGTGATAGTAAGGGAGACTTTGCCTTAATATTTCCTCTTAAGTTTGTCCATGTAGCTTTTTGAGTAATCATTGCTTTTTCAACATCTGATGCTTTTATTCCGTAATTATCTGTTACTTCTTTTTTTATATCTCTTTTCAAAGTAACTAAGCTTCTGTTAATTGCACTACTTGTAGCTCTCTCTACTCCATTAGGAATGCCTTTTAATAATTTCTCTACTTTTGCAAGGTTTCTTATCTCAATAAAATCTTCACGTGGCATATTAATAACCTCTATTTTCAGATAGTTTTATTATTCTCATTCCTTCCTCTTCATAACTATCATTTATGATATATTGTGAAGAGTTAACAGTAATACTTTTACCAGTTTTATATTTTTTAAACTCATCTTTTTCTTTTAAGTAAAGTATAATAGCAATAGCTTCAGCTATTCCATCTTCTACAATTGAAAAATCTTTTTCTGGATGCTCTATTACTGCAGTATACTCTATATCATTGATAGTTATAACTTCTCCAAATTCATCAATGTTAAGGAAGATATCAATATCTTCCTTTAACATTTTTTTAAATGGAGATAATTCACTACTCCTTTTTTCCACCTTTCCCTCTTCCACCGTTTTTCACCTCTTTTTCTTCATTCTCTTCTGGAACTACTACTTTTGGAATTTCTTCTGTGGCTTTTTCAGTAACTTCTTCAATATCATCTTCTAAAATAATAAGAGTTCCTGTTTTAATCACATATTCTTTTTCTTTTTTGTCTAGAGAAAGTTCAGCAACTTCTCCAATTTTATATTTCCCATATTTTCTTAAAAATTTTACTTTCATGTTCTAACTCCTTTTTCGTAACTTTCGAAATTACTCTGCATCACACACTATAACAGAGAAATAAGCATCCATATCCATCGGTTGTAATACTGGTCTTGATTCAGTTGAAAGGATCTTAGATTTAGGATTTGGACTGTATACATCTGAAAATCTTTTTACTATATGTACATCAGTTGTTCCCATATTTATAATAGGAGCG
This sequence comes from Fusobacterium sp., assembly GCA_019410665.1. Classification (GTDB taxonomy): domain Bacteria; phylum Fusobacteriota; class Fusobacteriia; order Fusobacteriales; family Fusobacteriaceae; genus Fusobacterium_A. The sequence continues at coordinate 12,178 of DXSD01000020.1, read as the reverse complement.
TATAGAACTTCTCCACCAACAGGAGCACCTATTATCATATTTGTAGGCATTAATTGAATTGCTTTGCCATCATGTCCAATTACTTTTCTTGAATATCTAAATAATTCAACACCATATGTTTTATATGTTCCTAACCACACTACCCCTGGGTACTCTCTCACAACTGTTTTTACAAATTCAGACTGTAAATCTTTACTCAACATATCTTTTTTAAATTCAGAAGAGTTCATAAATTTTTCAGCAGCTGCCATTCCCATAACAACATTTCTTATAATTATTCCACTCTCTTCAGCTTCTGCTAATATTTTATCTAAAGATACAAGAGGATTTACTCCAGATTCTCCCCATTTACTTCCCCCAGGAAGAGTTGATTGATTTTCTAATCCATAATCCACTTCATAACTCTCTTCTCCTGTTGTAGAAGTTACTTTTCCTGTTGTTAAAAATTGTGCAACCATTAATTCTTCTTTGTTTGAAATATATTTTTCATGTTCATCTAGTATTTCAGCAATTCTCTTTCCTATTCTTTGAGCTGGATTATATTCTCCAGTAATGTTCATTCCAGCTTCTCTGACAAAGTAATCTTTAGGACCTAAAGTTCTCTCAACTGCAATATTAGGAGCCGTTATTAAATTAGTTCTTGTTTTTCTATCTACTATTGGTTTTCCTAATTCTAAAGGTGTTACAAATGCTGCTATATGTTCTCCAGATTTAGTAATTTCAAGCATAATCTCTTCAGTTGTAACAGTAGAACTTTTACTAAAAAATAAATCCTTTAAAAAATTTTTTCTTATTGGAGCTTGTTCTCTTATTTTTCTTATTGTTTTTGGTGTATATAAATCAAATCCTTGTGGCATTTTTTCCTCCTATTATCTTAAAAATATTCCTATTTTTCTTAATTCTTGCTTAAGTTTCAGTTTTTTACCTGCATCTGATGGAAGCAAAACAAAGCTTTCCATTAAGTACGCTGACAATATACATTCGCAGTTTACTGGATCACTTGAAAAAGTAACTTTTTGAGTGGCTACTGCATATGGTGTTGTATATGTACTTTCATCATATTTACCATAATTTCCTTCAGCATCTACCCCTATTACATCTCCTTCAACTACTGTTGTTTTAAGAGGCAAACTTTGAGCAACTAAGGGGTAATCTCCATAAAAAATTTGTTTTTCTTCATTTGTGTATTTAGTATTATTCATTTTAAACCTCCTATTTTATTCCTAATTCCGCTAATGCGGCACTTATAATATCATTTTCTATTTGTTCTTTAGAGTTTCCTAGTGTTCCAGATTGAATATTATAAAGTCCAGCATCTTTTTTCTCTTGTTCCATTTGAGCTATTTCTCTCCCTGCTTTTTCAGCATTTAAGTTATACAGGTCAACTATTACATCTCTATAATCTCTTACTTCATCAAATTTAGCTTTGTCTACTATTTCTCTTGCAGCTTCTGAAGTAACTTTTATATCATCTAGTGCTTTTATTCTTTTTCTTTCTTCCTTAATAGCTGCATCAATAGCATTTTTTACAGTGTTTGTTCCTTTGATTTTGTCAATTACCTCCTTCTCATAAGCTTGTAAAAGTTCTGGGTGTTGCACTTTTAAATCTTGCAGTGTCATTTTTTCCTCCTTGTTTTCTTGTAAAATATCTTTTAATTTTTCTGGGATAGCTAGATTTTTAAGTTCTGGGGTAAATACATTTGAAATGTTTAAATTACTTATAGAGCTGTCATAATTAGCTATCTCATCTATAAAACCAGCTTGTAAAGCTTCTTCAGCTGTATACCAAGTTGTTTTATCCATTTTTTCTGCTATCTCATCTCTTGATAATTTGCATTTCTCTTCATATAAGTCTAAAAGGTTGTCTTTTGTTTTATTCAAGTGTTCAATAGCTTCGTTCATTTCTTCAACATTAGCATATCCCATATACATTAATGGGTTGTGTATCATAAAATAGCACCCTTTTCCCATTATTGTTTTATTAGCTGCTAATGTTAATATCGTGGCAGCTGAAGCAGCCATTCCATCTATATAAGCTGTCACTTCTTTTCCTTGAGCAAATCTTTTTATTTCGTGATACATAGCAACAGCTTCAAACACATCTCCACCAGGAGAGTTTATTTTTAGTTCTAATTTTTTTACATTTTTAAGATTTGCTAGTTGCTTAGAAAATGTTACTGAACTTGTTTCTCCATACTCTTCCCAAGCCCATTTACAAATATCTCCATATACTCTTATTTCTCCTACATCATCAGAGATATTTTTTATTTCAAAGAATGTTCTCTTTTTACTAGGCATTTATATTTCCCCCTATTTCTCTTTTTAACTTTTCTATCTCTGCTATTTTTAGTTCCTCATCTCTTCTTGCTTCAAGTATTTCATCAAAATCCAATCCAGCTTCAGCAGCTATTATTCCTCTTGTAGTTGTGTAATTTTCAAGGCTTTTTTGATTAGCATTAGCTTCTTTTAAAGGGTCTAAAGATGATTTTCCACTTCCTACCCATATACATCTAGTGAAAGCATACCTAATTGCACTGCTCTCAAAGAAATTTGGACAATCTATATCTCCATTTTTTATGAGTTCCAATATAAATTCTTCATAAACAGGTTGACAGAAAGTCCTTTCTAATAGTTTTCTACACACTAAAAATCTTTGGTGTGCTTCTTCTAGAGCTGCTTTTGCAGCAGAGTATGAACTCTTAAAGGAGTTCATTAATACTTCATGAGGTATTTCTAATTGAGCTCCAACTTCTTCATAAATTGCATCCACAAAATCTTTATAAGATTTATTTGGTCTAGTGGTTGTAAATTCTTTGATGGTTTCTCCCTCTTTAGCAATTATTCCTAGTCCATTTTCTAGTTCTATTTTTTCAGTTCTCTCTTTTTTCTCTTCATCACTTCCACCACCAAAGCTGTTATTTACAAAACCTTCTGGGTCTTTGGTTTCAACAATAAATCCTAGACTAGCATTTATTACTGCCGCTTCTAATTCAGCACTCTTATACCTTCCTAATTTCTTTATTGGAGCTATTATCCCAGCTAAAAGAGGAACACCTCTTCTTTGTCCTATTCTCTCTGGTTCAAAAATATGTAAAATATTTCTTCTTCCTAAAGAGTTAAAAGCTGGATATCCTGTTACTTTTGTATAACAATCTCCAGGGTGCTTATCTGCAATATAGTATTTCAGTAAATCTCCATTTTCTGAAAACTCTACTCCTGCTTTTACTAAATTATTTGAAACAACATGAGGATTTAGAACTCTATCAGCTTCTATTAATTGCAAACATAAGTCTATATCTACTCCTGTTCTCTTTTTTCTTTTTGGGATAACAAAGGCATCTCCATTCATTATCCAACTGAGTTGTATGAGAGCCTGAAGGATAAAGAAGTCATGCATACGATTATAATCAGCATTTGCAGATGAAGCCCAAGCATTGAATTTTGTTTTAATTATCTTTTCAATTTCTTGAGCTTTTTCTTTAGAGATCCCTATAATGTTGTAATTAATAGTTGGTTTTGGTAATAAGCCTGTTCCAACTATTTTGGTCCTCATTTTCTTTAGAGCAGCTCCAGCTAACTCATTATTCATATATAAGTTTCTAGATTTTGCTCTTAAGTCATCTAAATCCCATAAAATATCATTATCTGGACTTTCTGATACTACATTCCAGGTTGAAAAAGTAACATCATTTTTGTTATTATATCCAGCACCACTTATCATTTTTATTCTTTGATAGGTTTCAGCTTTAGGAGTATTTTTTATAACTCTTCTATTTCTTCTTTTTCCCATTTACTCCACCTTAACCTCTTGGTATAAATTTGACAAATCTAGGACTTCCACTTCCTTTTACTCGTTCTAATCTGTCAGCCCAAAGTTCAATGTTTTTCGAAACTTCCGAAGCATTAACTCTTGTTATAGTTCTATTTCCTATTGTATAGCTTTGCCCTTGAGCTAAAGCTTCTTCAGCTGCTAACCACATATCAAGGTGCCGTCTACATTGTTCTTCTGTAAATATCATCTCTCTTCTCCCTTCTTATCCCTTTTGTTGTTAAATCTATTTCTGTTTAAATCTATTCCTAATAACTCTATTGCAGCTGTAGCATAGTTCATTAAATCCAGAGGTTCATTTCTCCTACCTGGAAGTACTTGCCACTCTATCTTTTCTCCTTTAGAAGTTCTTACCTTTACTTTAACCTCTGCTGTTAGTCCTTTAAAGAAATCTATTCCACAACCTTTTAAAGAATCTTTAGGAAAATGACAAGTTCCAGGACCTTCTAAAATTGTCAATCTTGCATAGACTAAATCTTTTAAGGCATTTACTCCTAAACTTAATAAGTTAATACTGGGTACTCCTTTTTTAGTTGTCTTTCTAAATCCATTAAGGATATTTACTCCATTAGTTCCAAGACCTTTTATAGCAAAAATATTTCTTTTAGATTTTCCAAACACATATTTATATACATTTCCTGTATGATGACCTCCACTATCTATTAAGCAACAAGCAATTGGTAGAGGTCGCTTATTTTTATCTTTAAATGAGAAAGTTCTCTTTAAATAATTGTCTAGTTGTATCCATACATCTTCTTGCCCTGGAGAGCCTGGGAAATCTCTATATTGAACTACATAACTTTCAAAGCCATACCCCCAACCCACTACTAGTAGCTCCAATCTGTTATCTTGAACGTCTACTCCAGCTGTTAAGAAATGAATGTTATCATGGAGTTCTGCCCCATAATCTTCTCTCCTTTCAAATAAAGCTTCATAGTCTAATTGCTCTTCAAGATGCAGAACAAATGTTTCTCCTAGTACTGTATTGGTGAAAGTTCTCATTCTCATCTCATCATCTTTTACTTGAAGATACTCTTCATATATCTCCTTCCAAGTTGCCCATGGAGAAGCTAAAGCATTGAGATGAAAACTTCTATTTTTTTTCTCTTCTGGGAATTTAGCAATCCATATCCCTGATTTTTGATTCTCTCTTTTCCATTCCTCTTCTGTTCCTAATACTCCACAATGTCTACATTCTAATTTAACAACTCCTTCATCATCTCTTATATCTTCCCATTTGAGAGGTTGATACTCCCCACAATGTTTACATTGTAGGCACCACTCTTCCTGGGAACCTTCAAGGTATAATTTTTGTATTTTTGAAGTGGTATCATCAGTTGGTGTAGATACTCTTAGCATTTTTCTATTAAAAAATGTCGCAGTTCTACGTTCAGCTAGTTTTACTGGGTCCCCCTCATCTCCTGCAGATTGAGGAAATCTATCTACCTCATCAAGAAGAGTTATTCTTATAGGTCTAGAAGCTAGACCAGAAGGAGAGTTAGCACCAACGAATCTGACATATCCCCCAGGGAACATTTTTCCTTGTACTGTTCCTTCCCCTTTTTTATTTGCCTGTTTAATAAGAGTTTTTAAAACTTTTGTATCTCTTATCATTGGCTCAACTCTTTCCTTTGAGAAAGACTTGGCATCATCAACAGTAGGTTGGACAAATAAAATTGAACAAGGGTCAAGGTGCATATATCTTCCCAGGATATTTAGCAACATTTCTGTTTTTCCAATTTGGCTGGAACTTTTTATAGTTACAGACTCAGTATGGCTATCTGTCAAGCAATTATATATTTCTACCATGTATGGTGTTCTATCAGTTCTCCATTTACCAGCTTCAGCAGCTCCCTCTTGTGATAATATCCTATATTTATCTGCCCATTCTCCAATTGTTAAATTTGGAGCTGGTTTTAAGACTTTTAATAAATCTTCAAAAAAGCTAACTGTCCTCTGTTCCATCTGTTTCAACCTCTATTGCCCTTAAATTTTTATATTCAGAAAGCTCTTCAAGTGCTTCTGAAATGTTTTTTCTCAAAATCTCTTCTATTTCTCTACGATTAGATTTGTTTAAAAGCTCTATACTTGCTTTAACAGGAATGGCTGTCATCTTTTGTTTAAATCTTATTAGCATATCTGTAACTAGGATAGCTATGTCATCTGCCCTGTGATACTCTCCTTGTAAGATGCTAAGTTTAAATTTTTTAGTTTCTGTTTCTACTTTTCTAGCTTCAGCCACTTCATCATCTCCAGAGGTATTTTCCACATAGATTTGTATGACTTTCTCTAGGTCATACATTCCAGGTTGCACTCTGGCTTCTTTGAAGTAAGTCCTTACTTTTCTTTCTGAAAAGCCAAATAGCTTGGAAAGTCTATTTTCAGATGCTATTACCTCTGGTTGATTCATTTCTCTTTTCTCCTTTGCAAATTTCTTACTAATTTTTCAAAAATTTTCTAAAAAAATTTTTGGCAAACTCCAAAAATCCTGGGGAATTGAAAACTTTCGGGGTCGCAAGCCCCTCGAGCTGTAATCCTGTAGACAGTACCTTGAATTATTTGAGGACTTTAGGTTGATTATCATCATCTTTTAACTCTTTTTCTAACTTTTTAGCCTTTAACTCTGCTAATCTTTGTTGAGCTAGTTCAATAGTATTTAAATCATGCTTAGCTTCTAACTTACTATCATATCCTAGGAGTTTTGCTATATTAGTCCAGCCGTTTACTGCTGCAGATATACTTATCTCAACTTTCTTTTTAGCATTCTTGTAGACTCTTCTTCCCTCTGGATTAGTTTCATCATGGTATTCTGTTTCTGTGTATTCAATTCCATGTTCTGCTTTCTCTGATACTTCTACAAGTTTATTTATTACACTTCTTGCACTTAGCTTAACATCATCTTTTAACTCTTCTCTTAGTTGAGCCATTACTCTTCTTACTTTAGGATTTTTTTCTATATCAGCAGCTTTTGTTTTAGGAGAGTATCCAGCTAACTCTTTAGCTTTCTCTGGACTATTTCCGTGCAGTCTTGCTATGATGTATATTGACTGTTTTTCTGTCAAGCCCTCAAAATTAGATATTTTTGAATTTTCTTCTAACTTTTTAGCTTCTTGAAGATATAGAAGATATCCTTCATAATATCTTCTTACCCAAGTAGTTATAGTATTCTCAGTTATCTTTAATCTTTTAGCTATCTCTCTGTATTTTTCTTTCTTGGTTTTACCAAATTTGATGGATTCCAGCTGCAAATATAATCCTAAGACTTGGAGCTTCTGTTTATCCAACTTCTCTATTTTTATACTCATCTATTTCTCCAAAGCTAGATTTTATATCATTCCAAGAGTATTTCTTTCCATCTCTAAGAAGAGTTATATTTTTATTTACACTTGCAAATCTTTTTACTATGACATCAGCAAATCTGGGATCATATTCCATCAAATAACTTTTTCTACCTAGCTGTTCAGCAGTCATCATTGTACTTCCAGAGCCCCCAAACAAATCTAGGATATTCCATTCTTTTTGAGAACTGTTAACCATTAATCTTGCTAGTAGTTTCAATGGTTTCATTGTTGGGTGTACATCATTTTTTAAAGGTTTATTTTCTCTGATGATAGTGGAATGCTCTTCTAATATTTTTTGAAGATTTAGGTACATTTCTAAAAGCTCAGCTTTACTTTTTGATTTCAGACTTTCTATATCTTCTAAAATAGTATCTTGGGAGCGGTCCGCTATAAAATAATGTGCTGTTCCCAGTTTCCAACCATAAAGGCAAGGCTCATGCCTCCAGTGATAATCTTGCATTGAAAGATTAAAGGCATTTTTTACCCATATTAGACATTGAGATATCTTAAATCCTACTTCTTCACAGGCTCCTCTGAAAGCTTTTGTTTCACTATCAGCATGGAAAATATAAAAGGCAGCTCCCTCTCTCATCACAGAAAAAGCATTTGCATAAAACTTTTTTAAAAATTCATAAAAATCATTTGAACTCATATTATCATTTTTAATTTTTCCAGCAGTTGATTCATAGTTAACATTGTATGGTGGATCTGTTATCATTAAATCAATAGTTGCTCCATCTACTAACTTTTCCACATCTTCTTTCTTGGTAGAATCTCCACACATCAATCTATGATTTCCTAGTAAATATATATCTTCTGCTTTAGAGAAGTATTCTTCTTCTACCTCTGGAGTATCAATTTCTTCTATCTCTTCTATTGTTTCAAAGGCATCTATTTCAGCTTTTAATTTATCAAAGTCAAATCCTGTTAAGCTTCTACTCTCTTCATCAAGGTTAGCAAGAATTTCATACAGAACTTCATTATCCCATTCTCCCATTTCAAAAGCTTTCATTTCAGCTACTCTTAATGTTTCAAGAGTGCTTTCTGGGAGCTCCTCTATTCTGATAGCTTTTATAGTTTTAAAGCCTAATTGTTTCGCAGCTTCATATTTAGCTGTATCATATAGAATTTCATTGTTTGAAGATATAAAGATTGGAATAATAAATCCTATCTTAGATAAAATCTTTTTATATTGTTCTATCTGCTCTGGGGTAGATACTCTAGGATTTAATTTACTAAGTTTAATATTTTCTATTTTTATTTCTAGTATTTCCATAAGGTTTCAACTCCTTTCGTTTTTTCTCGTTGTTTATTATTAATATTTTTAAAATTCACTTTCAGGATCGAGGAGCCTCAACATTATTATCACGCGAGGGATGTTCTAAAAGCATTGATTTTCCTAACTTTTTAATTTTTTTTATTGCAAAAAAGGGACATCTTTTTGACACCTTTAAGTAGCATTAAAAGTTAAACGCTCTTTGTACTTGCATTTAACTTTTGTCTGATATAATAATATTTTATTTATAAAAAATTCTAACCTTTCTATGTTCCCAAAATTGTTCCTCTTAGGGCTTCCTTTATTCTGGAACTCTTCTAAAGCTATTTTTATTTTTTGTCTATATCTCTTAATTTGCCGTTCACTTGTTGTCGCTAATTTAGTTACAACATAGTTTACTGTTTCTTCATCAAGTATATGTTCTTGTAGATCTCTAACAAGAAGGGGTAAAGTTCTAGAAGTATAATCTTTTAACTTAACTTCTAGAATATCAATATCTCTTTGGATTTCAGCTTCAAGATACTTAAAGAGCTGGATCCCAATTTTTTTCAATACTTTTTCTTTTAAAATATCTATAGTTATTTCACTTACTCTTGAACTTTTACAAAAGTAAGTTAAAGCTGTACTAGTTAACCTATGTTCAAGCCTTATATTTCCACCATTTATTTTATTGTCACTATTTTTTTTATTGTGTTCATGAGTTTTACTATATAACCTCATTTTCCAACCAGAAGCCATTTGAAAAATAAAACCTGTGCTGTAAAAAAAATCTAAATTTAAATTATAGTTCTCAAATCTTACTCCTTGCTGGTGGCTAATTCCTCTTCTTAAAGATTTATAAAATGTTGAAATTATATTATGATATTCATAAAAACTTTTTACACTTTCTTGAGTGCATAGTTCTAGATACTCATAATTTAGATTAGAACGATTGATTTTGATAAGAGAAATATCTTCAATTATGTCAATTAATCTCTCTTCGACAATAATTTTTGATATTTCATTCTCTAAAGGATATAAATTATTTTCTTTCCCATACTTAGAGTATGAAAAATCTATTTTTATAATGGTTTCATCTAGTTTTTCTCTTACTCTAATTTCATTAATATTATTTTCACTTATTATGAAAGTCTGAGTATTCCCTGCAAGTTTCTTAGGTTTGACATCAGTAAATCTTTTTTGAATTCCTAATATGACAAGGTCAGCTTCAACTTCAAGTTGTACCCAGACTGCCGCCCTGTCCAGCCCTACCATTTTTACCTCGCTTTCTTTTAATAAATTAAATTGTTAAATACTAGATGAAACTCATTATTACGCACTATGCAGCAGTTACAGTTATAACATTAAAAAATTCAGGAGATTATTTTGATTAAAAAATTAATAATGAGTTTCATTTAATATTTAAGTGAAACCTACTAGCATAAATAATTTTAAGAAGTGAATTTTTGACTAGAGAAAGGACTAGTAGGTTTTACTCTAATATTAAGAGTATTAAGTTCTGGTTGATACTACTTCCCAACCTTCTCTATATCGTTGTTTTATAACGATTTTTCTTTGCGGATAATCTTTTTTAGAATATTTTTTCTTTAACCTTTCAGCAATACTTATAGCTTTTTTCCAGGTTGATGTTGTTTCTTTGGTTAAAACTTCTTTAAAAGTTTCATTGTTATATTTAATTTGGGAGTTGTAAACAATTATAACAAATTTAATTTTTTCAATTTCCATATATTATCCCCCCACTTTTATTGCTAATTAGCTTTTTTTAGATTAAAATTTTTTCAATACTTTCTAAAACTTTTGGTTGCAAATTATTGATAGCATTTCTCAATCCCCACGGACTATAACCTATTTTTTCAGCTAATTCCCCAAATTTAAGGTCTTTATCAATTAATTTTTTTTTAATTTCTTTCCACTTTTCTTTTGCTAATTCTTCTTTATCCATTTTTCACTCCTTTACTTTTATTTTACAAAAAAGCTAATTAGCAATTTTTTGTTTAAAAAAAAGCTTTCACTAAACAAAATGTGAAAGCAGTATCATTTTTCTATAAAATATCATAAAATAAAAAATAAATCAAGTCTTATTCAAAAATAATTTTTCCAATAACCATTCCAACTTCTTTGATTTTATCTTCTAATTTAATAAAAATTGGTGGTTCATTTCCTTCTCCTAATAAAATAAATTCATTTTGGTTTATCATACTTTTTTTCTTAATAGAATATTCTGTATTTATTTTATATACTCCATTTTTATTATTATCTACAAGTCTATATTTTTCAATTAAAGTTACAATATTATTATTTTTTATTCCAATAATATCTCCTTCTAAATTTAAATCTATTTCCTCTATGTATCTTTCTGGGGTTATAAAAGCTGTTGCTAGTTCAGTATAAATTTTTATTTTCTTTTTTTCTTTTTTATCTATATCTAAATATCCAATTTCTTGGAATAATCTTACAACATCAATATTATATATCTTACATAAATTTTTTAGTAAAATAGCATTTGGAGTTTTTCTTTCCCCCCTTTCTATTCTTAAAATATCACTTGTATTTACATTTTGTCCTAATTCTTCTAATTTTTCTCTGACATCATCTAAAGTAAAATCTAGACTTCTACGTTTATTTTGTAAAAGCATTCCCAGTTTTTTTATATCTTCCTCTGAAAGTTTCATAATAACCACTCCCTTTCTTTTCTGGCTTAATTATAGTATACCTCAATATTAATAAAAAAAATAGCTTTTTAGCAACTTTTTTATTTTTGTATTGCAAATTAACTTTTTTAGTGTTATTATTAAATTAATAAAATGCTAATTAGCAATTTTTAAATAAAAAAAGAACCCCTTGGGGTAGGGGTAGAACTATTTACTCCTCTTTATCCAACATACAACTATGATAACTAATCCTATAAGTAGGATAGTTCCACCATCAAAGTTGATAACAGGATTTAAGATTGTAACCTTCATTCTGTACCCCCTCACTAGAAAAGAATTTATCTTCTGCTCATAAAGCTCGTTATTCCTTATGAGCATGAAATAAGCTCCCACGGTGGAGTGAGAGCTTATCTCATAACGAGTTTTTAAATCCTTTTCTATGACCCTTAGGGTTCAACTAAATTATAACAAATATTTAGTAAAAAGTCAATTTATAGCATTTTATAAATTTGTTTTTAATAAAGTAAATCTGGAGGTTTTTTATATGCCTGAAAATATTGTATTTTCAAAAAAAGAAATTTTAAATCAATTTACAACAGAAGAGTTAATTCTTGAATTAGTGACTAGAGATGGAAAATATCTTAAGAATTTTTTTGAAGCTTTTATTGGAAGTTCCATATTGCTTAGAACTCATACTAAGTTTACAGAAGAGTTTAAAAATGAACATGTAGAGGAAGTCAAAAAAATTCTAAAAAAAATCAAAGGCTAAAAAGGTGGTATTTTATGAAAAAAGGAGAAACAATTATGTTTAAAAAAACAGAAAAAATAATTTCTGATTATAAAAACGGGCTTTCTTCTAAAGCTGTAAAAAAGAAATATGGAGATTTTGGGAAGTTTATTCTTACAACTTATTTGACACAACCAATTTCTACTACTCAAGTGTTTCTTTCTTGGGATGAAAAGAAAATGAAATATAACATAGACCTATTAAAAAAAGAAATAATTAAATCTTTTGTAGAAGGGGCGAGTATTGGAAGTATTCAAAAAAAATATGGTGAATATGGAGTTGTATGTATAAATA
>DXSD01000002.1:35576-54269 GCA_019410665.1 Fusobacterium sp. | reverse complement strand
CTCCATTAAAATTTCTAATTTTTTTTCAATCTCTTCTCTATGAATATATGTTTTATCTAAAAGAAAAATCCTATTTTCCTTTAATAATGAATTTACTTCTATCTTTTCTCCTAATAAAGCAGATATCTCATCAAAGGTATAGTGTTTTTTAAGAAGTACCTCTATTTTTTCTTGATATTTACCAGTTAATAATATATTTAAAAAATTTATATACTCACTATCTTTTCTTCTAGCATTTTCTTTAGAAACAGTGAGTACCTCTACTCCACCTAAAGTTGAAATTGGAGAGTAACTTCTTACTATTCCCTTCTCTCCTAAGTTTACTCCAATATTTTTTTCTAACTGAAGTTGAACAAACTCCTTTTCTCCAGAGAGTAAGAAGTTTTTTTCATATATTATTACTTTTCCTATAACCTCTTCTGTTCCTATATTTAATCTGATTCTCTCTCCATTTTTTAGTTTTTTTATATTTTCTGGAAGTAAAGTCAAATAACAATCTATTTTATCTCCTATTAAAAGATTTTCAGCAATAATATCTCCTCTTTTAATATCTTTACTATCTACACCTAATAGATTAATAGCACATCTATTTCCAGCTTTTACTAGCTCTTTTTTCTCTTTATGAGATTCTAATCCCTTTACTTTTACATCTATTTTAGAAGGATATATTTTTAACTTATCATCTAGTTTAACACTTCCACTTTTAACAGTTCCTGTAACTACACAGCCAAAACCTTTAACTGAAAATACTCTATCTATATCCATTCTAAAAAAACTTTCTCTTGATTCAATAGACAGATTTTCTATCTCTTTTTGAAGAGTTTTTTTTATCTCCTTATGACTTTCTAAATTATCTATAGAAAATGGGAGAAGAGGAGAGTTTTCTAAAAATGTTCCCATAAAATATTTTCTTATCTCTTTTACTAATTTTAAGTATTGATCATCATCTACTAAATCTCTTTTTGTTAAAAGTATCATTCCCTTTTTTACACCAAAAAGCCTAGCAATTTGAAAATGCTCCTCTGTCTGTGGCATAATACCATCATCACAAGCTATTACCAATATTAGATAATCAACTCCAGAGATTCCAGCACTCATATTTTTTATAAATTTTTCATGTCCAGGTACATCAACAAGTCCAGCATTAGTTCCGTTTTCAAATTTTATCTGAGTGAATCCCAAATCTATTGTCATCCCTCTCAGTTTTTCTTCTGGTAAAGTATCAGTATCTATTCCAGTAAGAGCTTTTATTACAGAAGTTTTTCCATGATCTATATGTCCTGCCATTCCAATTACAACATCTCTCACTCTTCTCACCTCCCTCTATTCTTTAATTAAATCTTTTATTTTTTACACTCTTTCTAATTTTACAGCTTTTTCTACAATTGTTTCCATATCTTCATCTCTTATTGTTTTAAGATCTAAAATAAAGTGATCTTCATAAATTCTTCCAATTATATTTATATCTCCTAATCTGAAATATCTCTCTAATTCTAAAGGATTTTGAGAAAACTTTAAAGCATAACTTGGTACAGTTTCCTCTGGCATAGACCCTCCACCGATTTTAGCTCTAGTCTCTATAATCTCTGTTGAGATATTTTCTGATTTTAACATCTCTTGAAGTTTCTCTGCTCTTTTCAATACCTCACTACTTTTTTCTGTAATCATTCTTAAAGTAGGGATTTCACGTACAGCTTCTCTCTCATCAAGATAGAATTTTAAAGTATTTTCTAAAGCTGAAAGAACTAATTTATCCACTCTAAAAGCTCTCAAATACTGATTTTTTTTAAGTCTATTTATATTCTCTTCACTTGCTAAAATAATTCCACACTGTGGTCCACCTAAAAGTTTATCTCCACTTATTGTAACTATATCAATTCCAGAAGCTATACTCTCTTGAACAGTAGGCTCTTTTACTACTCCATATTTAGAAAAGTCAACAAGAACTCCACTTCCTAAATCTTCCATAGTAAGAACTTCTCTTTCTTTACCTATTCTAGCTATCTCTTTATTATCTACCTCATCAGTAAATCCTGTTATTTTAAAATTAGATCTATGTACTTTTAAAATAAGTGCAGTTTCCTCGTCAATAGCTCTTTCATAATCTAAAGAGTTAGTTTTATTAGTAGTTCCTACCTCTTTCAGCTTCGATCCTGACAGTTCCATAATATCTGGAATTCTAAAAGAACCTCCTATTTCTACAAGTTCCCCCCTAGAAACAATAGAGTTTTTTCCTCTAGCAAATTCATTTAGACATATAATTACAGCAGCAGCGTTATTATTTACCACTAAAGCTCCCTCAGCTCCTGTTATTTTACAGATTAACTCTTCCACATGAGAGTTTCTATTTCCTCTCTTTCCTGTTTCTAAATTATATTCAAGATTATTATAGTTCTCTGCTACCTCTGCCATTTTTTCAGCTACTTTTTTATTTAAAACTGAACGCCCAAGGTTAGTGTGAATTATAACACCACTTCCGTTGATAACCTTTTTTAATTTATTATTTCCAGCAAACTTTGCCTTTTCTAATATATCTCTTATTATATCCTCTTTTTCAAAATCCCCAATTTTTTCATTTTTTATATCTTCTCTATAACTATCTATCACATCTTTTACCAAGTTATAAAAAGTATTATAATTTAGTTCATCTCTATACTTTTCTAACTTCTCATCTTTCATTATAATATCTAATTTAGGAAGTTTACGAAAAAGATTGCTCATCATTTTACCTCACTACTATATATTTATTACTTTTCTCTTCAACAGAACCAATTATGAAAGCCTCTATATTTTTCTCTTTAAACTCTTTCATAAGCTCTGAAACTCTATCTTTTGCCACAGAAAATAGAAGTCCACCTGAAGTTTGAGGATCAAACATAATCTCTTGTAACCATAGAGGTGTTCTATTGAAATCTATATCTCTCCCTACAAAATTTCTATTTTGCTGTCCTCCAGTTGTAATTAAAAAATCCTTAGCATACTCTTTAGCTTCTGAAATATATGGAATAAAATCCCCTTCAAATACTAAAGTTTTTTCAGAACCCTTTGCCATCTCATAAGCATGACCTAGAAATCCAAAACCTGTAATATCTGTACAAGCTGTAATTGGATAGTTTACTATTACTTCAGCTGCATACTTATTTAAAGTTACCATCTGTTTTAAAGATTCATTTATGGCTTTTTCACTTGCAAGGTTTACTTTAGAAGCAGTACTTACTATTCCTGTTCCCAATTTTTTTGTACAAATCAAGATATCACCACTTTGACATCCATGATTTTTTAAAATTTTATCTGGATGAGCTATCCCTGTTACAGAAAGTCCATACTTAATTTCAGGATCGTGTACAGAGTGTCCTCCACTTAGGACAGCTCCAGCTTCCATAACTTTCTCTGCTCCTCCTCTTAAAATCTCACCTAATATTTTTATATCCATCTTATTTGGAAAACATACTATATTCATAGCTGTTTTAGGTTGTCCACCCATTGCATACACATCACTTAGTGAATTTGCTGCAGCTATCTGTCCAAAAATATATGGATCCTCTGTCATAGGAGTAAAAAAGTCTAAAGTTTGTATAATTGCTATATCATCAGTTAATTTATATACAGCAGCATCATCAGACTTATCAAACCCCACTATTAAATTTTTATCTTCCACACTTGGAAGATCATGTAATATCTCTGAAAGAACCTCTGGTCCTATTTTATTTGCTCAACCACCAATTGAACATCTATCTAAATGTAATTTATTCAACTTTTCACTCTCCTACATCATTTTTACTATATCTACTAAAACACCTACTAAAAACTCTCTTTTTTCCTTTTCCTCTTCTTTGTAGATTATCTCTGCCATTACTTTTATATCCTCTTTAATCTCCTCTTTTGTAGCAGAACTATATATCATCTCTAGCTCTCCTCTAAACTCCTGCATAAAATAATCATATAGATTCCCAGCTACTAATCTTTTCCTCGTAGTACTATTGAAGCTATCATAAGCATCTAATATTTTTGCTACTCTTGGTGTCATATTTTTCCTCCGATTTATTTTTACTTTATATATCAACTAATATATTTTACTATATTTTACCTTGTAATTCTAGATATTTTTACTTATCATTGCTCCATTTAAATTATCAGATTCAGATATAACTAGCTTTTCAGCTCCTAACTCTTCCAGTATAGTAATTAAAATTATTGTTCCTGCAATAATTACATCAGCTCTTTTCTCCTCAAGCCCTACAATATTTTTTCTCTCATCTCCATTACAAGATAGGAAAAGATTTAAGTTCTTTCTTAAATCTTCTAAATTTATCTCTGACATATGAACTTTTGAACTTTCATATATTTCCATCTGTTTTTGTACAGATATCTGTGTAGTAGCTGTTCCAGCAACACCAACTAAAGTAAATTTATCCTCTTTTAAAAATTTTACCTCTGTTATCATATCTCTTATCCAAGATTTACATCTCTTTATATTTTCCTCTGTATAGTTTTCATTTAAGAAAAACCTCTCAGTTCCTCTTACAGCTCCAATATTTATACTCTTAACAAACTCTATTTTTTCCTTTTCTCCAAGAGTAAACTCTGTACTTCCCCCACCAATATCTAAAACCAAGATTCTATCTTTAAATACAATGGAATTTCCTAAAAAATTAAGTTGAGCCTCTCTTTCTCCAGGAATGCACCTAATATCTATTCCTAATTCTCTCACTTGTGATAAAAACTCCTCTCTATTTTGAGAATCTCTAGTAGCTGAAGTAGCAAAGGCAACTAACTCTCTCACACCATAAATATCAGCTTTCTCCTTATATTTTTTCAAACACTTTACAGTTCTTTCAATAGCTTCTTTTTTTAGATATCCATTCTTATTTACATCTTCCCCAAGTTTTACAATCTCCACATCTTTAGAAATCTCTTTTTCTATTGCTATCTCATCTTTTTCATACACTTGAGCTAAAAATAATCTACAAGAGTTTGTTCCTATGTCTATTATTCCTTTTATATATCTATCACTAAATTTTTTATTCACTTCTAATATTTTCTCAATTTTTACACTCTCTTTATATACCTTATACTCTTTATCAAAAAGAATAAAATTAATATTTCCAAAGGAGTTTTTCTTATCCTTTTTCATAACATCTATTAAAACTTCTTCTGGATAAAAAATTGGATTGGAATTTAATCCATAATACTCAAAGATACTCTTTACTTTTTCTATAAATTCACTATCTATTTTATTTAAAATTTTAGATAGTTCTAATTCAAAGATTATTCCCTTAGCCACTCCCTCTCCATGAGTAATATTTTCAAAATTAAAAAATTTCTCCAATGAGTGTCCATAAGTATGTCCTAAATTAAGTAGAGCTCTCTCTCCCTGTTCAAACTCATCTCTCTCTACAATATCTTTTTTTACTATACATGATCTCTCTATCATCTCTATTAAGAAATCACTATTTAATGCTAAAATCTCATCTTTATATTCAATTAAAAAATTAAAATAACTTTTATCCTCTAAAATTAAAGAGTGTTTAATTACTTCAGCCATTCCAGATGAAAATTGTTCTTTTGGTAGAGTATTTAAAAATTCTACATCTATAAATACAGCTTTAGGTTGTTTAAATACCCCAACAAGATTTTTTCCATATGCTGTATCAATTCCCGTTTTACCCCCAATACTTGCATCTACTTGAGCAAGTAACGAAGTGGGAACCTGTATAAAATCTATTCCTCTCATATAGGTAGCCCCTACAAAACCACCCATATCACAAACTACTCCTCCCCCTAAAGATATTATTAGAGATTTCCTTGAAAAATTTTCCTTTGCCATAAAATCATATATTCTAGAGATAGTTTCCAAATTTTTAAATTTTTCTCCCTCTGGAATAGCAAAAGTTTTTATTTTATTCTCATTTAACTCTCTCAAAACTTTTTCAAAATATATCTCCCCTATATTTTCATTAGAAAGAAGTAAAATTTTATCATAAGAATCTGTATAGTTTTTTATTAAAGAGATTATCCCTTTACCTATAACTATTGGATAATCTCCACTTGAAGTTTTTACAGTTAACTCTCTCATATTTAACTCTCCTATATTTAATTTCTTCCTTTAATTATATCTAAAAAACTGTATTACTTCAACAACTAAAAATTTAACATACTTTTGACACAATTATATGTCAAGATAAATATATTGAAGAAATTTAAAAATAATGTATAATATAAGTTGAAGATATTAAACAAAGGGGAGGACGATTGAGATCTAATACACAAAATAAAATTACAACTGAATTATAGATTAAATTATTATATAAATATTATGTGAGGAGTGAATTATAGAAAATGAATACATTAAAAACTTTTTTTCTTATGGGAATTTTAACTTTTATACTGTTACTTATAGGTAATGCAATTGGTGGACAAAATGGTGTAGTGGTAGCCTTATTTATGGCTGGAATTATGAACTTTATCTCTTACTGGTTTAGTGATAAGATAGTTCTATCTATGTATGGTGCTCAACCTGTTGATAAGGACACTCATCTTTATCAACTTGTAGAAAAATTAGCTAGAACCTCTGATCTTCCTATGCCAAAAGTTTATATTATCAACGAAGCTCAGCCAAACGCCTTTGCCACTGGAAGAAATCCTAAAAATGCTGCTGTAGCTGTTACTAGAGGACTTATGGATCTTGTTGATGACTATGAACTTGCTGGAGTTATTGGACATGAGTTAGGACATGTACACAATAGAGATATCTTAATTAGTACTGTTGCAGCTACTATGGCTGGTGCTATCTCTTTCCTAGCTAATATGGCTCAATGGGCTGCTATGTTTGGTGGAAGTAACAGAGATGATGAAGATGGTGGAAGTAATCCAATAGCTCTTATAGGAATTGCTATTTTTGCTCCAATGGCTGCTATGTTAGTACAAATGGCTATCTCTAGAACTAGAGAGTATAAAGCTGACAGATTTGGTGCTAAAGTTAGTGGAAATCCTATGTACCTAGCTAATGCTCTTAGAAAATTGGAGATGTATAGTAGAAGAATACCTATGCCAAATGCTTCTCCAGCTACTGAAAATATGTTTATAGTGAGTCCTTTAGCTGGAAGTAAGATGGCTAATCTATTTAGTACACACCCTTCTACTGAGGATAGAATTAGAAGATTAGAAGAGATGAGATACGAATAGGAGGAATTAATGAGAAAATTTTTTGTTGGTGTTTTTACTTTTTTAGCTTTTTTTACAACGAAAGTCCATGGTTCTGAAATTATTCCAGAATACTTTCTAATGGAAAGATTGATTATGCTTATGGACGTGGCTCCTACTTATATTTCCAATGATGGAAAGCAGGAGTTAAAAGCTATGCAAATAGACAAAGAGGTTATGGATATCCTTTCTAATAAAGAGAATCCTTTCTATATATATGATTCTAATGGAGAGAAAAAATTAGTGAGAATGGGGGATTACTTCTTCTCTCCCCTTACTCTCTCTAGTATATACACATTAGATAAGGAGAATTTTGAAGCCAACTTCAGAGATAAATCTCTCCCAGAGCAAAAACTTGAAACTGTTGTTGAAAAAGTTGAAGAAAAGCTTAATCTTGGAGATATTGAAGAGGGAAAAGATAGTAAAATAACTGAAAACTAATTTTATGGAGGTATTATGGAGATTAAATTTTTAAAAAATTCTTATGATGAAATAATATCTCAAGGAAGGTTTAGTAATATTGTTAATGTAGCTAAAAAAGCTTTGGAAGGGTATAAGAGAGCTAACTCAAGTCTTTGGGTTACCTCTCTTTGTTTCTATACTATTTTATCTTTAGTGCCTATATTTGCTATACTTTTTAGTTTGGGAACTTGGTTGGGAGTAGCAGACTACCTACTTATTAAATTAAGGGAGTACTCACCTTTAAACGATGAGTCTATCAACCTTTTGATTACTTTTGCTCAAAACTTTTTAGAAAATACAAGAACAGGAATTTTAGCTGGAATAGGTTTTCTATTTTTAGGTTGGACATTAATATCTATGTTCTCTATTATTGAAAAAGCTTTTAATGATATTTGGAGAGTTGAAAAATCTAGAATGTTTTTAAGAAAGATAACTGATTATATCTCTTTCTTTATTCTATTTCCTACTTTATTAGTTGTATCTAGTGGAGTAATTAGAATAATAAGTAATAGAGTTGGAGCAGAAAATCTAGGGCTTAGCTTATTTATCAGGTTTGTTCCCTTCTTAACACTACTTTTTTTCTTTACAACTATGTATATGCTCATTCCAAATACTAAAGTTAGATTTGTTCCTGCTCTTATTTCAGCTACTTTCATATCTCTATTTTTTTCAGGATTTCAAACACTTTTTATCCTTTTGCAAGATATGGTTAATGCTTATAATAAGATTTATGGAAGTTTTTCTGTTATCTTTATATTTCTTTTTTGGTTAAAGATAATGTGGTTCTTTATTATACTTGGTTCTCACCTTTGCTATTTCCTACAAAATAGAGAGTTACATCTCTTTACTAAATCAGTTGATGATATTAGCTTTAAAGCTAAAGAGTATACAGCTGTAATTCTTATGAAAGAGTTAGTTACAAGATACCTTAATAACTTGCCACCTCTCTCTATCAATGAGATGGTAAAAAAATATGGTATCCCCTATGAGATAATAAAGTATATTTTAGATATTTTTATTGAAAATGAACTTGTAGGAGAACTTGGCGAAAAAGAGGAGAAAACCTATGTTATTATCAAAAATGTTGATAATATATCTTTTAGAACAGTTTTTAGTTCTCTAGAGAATTTTGGTGAAAAAATAAATATTGAAGTAGACGAAGAACTAGAAAAGCTTTTAGATTGTGTTAGAGAGAAAAAGTTTAACTTTTTCTTCAAAGAATAAAAAACTACTCAGGGAGCAATTCAATTAAAGAAAACTTAAAGAATTGTTCCCCGAGTAGTTTATTTTTTCCTTTTATACTATTAAATTATTTTAAATTTAATGTTGTGCACTGTACACTTCTTTTTAATTTAAATTTTCTATTCTCGATATTCTCTTCATTGATATATCTTATGCTAAAACCTGTATATCCATATATTATAGAGATTATAGGATTTATTAAGTTTAAAAAACAATAAGGGACATACACCCAAGGTCCTATTCCTAGAGCAGCCATCATATAAGCTCCACAACTATTCCAAGGAATAAGAGGAGATGTCATTGTTCCTGCGTCTTCTAAAACTCTTGAAAGAGTTGTTGCATGTAAATTTCTACTAGCATAGGCATCTTTATATATTCTTCCAGTTATTACTATTGAAAGATACTGTTCAGCTGCTAATATATTTGTAGCTATTGATGTTAATACAGTAGCTAAGATTAAGCTTCCTGTTGATTTAGCTATACTAAGAACTTTATTTGCAACAGCACTTAACATTTTAGCTCTCTCCATTGCTCCACCTAAAAACAGTGCACAAATTATAAGAGTTACTGTCCACATCATACTATTCATTCCACCTCTAGTTAGTAATTCATCTACAAATTTATTTCCTGAAGTAGATACATATCCTATTTGTAGAGCAGTTATAAAATCTTTTACAGTGGCTCCTTGAAATATAACTGCAGCTACACCTCCTATCATTGTTCCACAAAATAAACCTGGTATTGCGGGAACTTTTTTTACCACTAATACTATAGTTACAAGAGGAACTACAAATAAAAGAGGAGTTATATTAAACTCTTGATTTAATACTGCAAATATTTTATTTAATGACTCAGTATCAACACCTAAATCAGAATATTTTCTTCCCATAAAGCTAAATATAACAATTGTAATTATAAAGCTTGGGATAGTAGTGTATAACATAGCTTTAATATGTTCAAATATATCTGCTCCCGCCATAGCTGGAGCCAAGTTAGTTGTATCTGAGAGTGGAGAAAGTTTATCTCCCATATACGCACCTGAAATTATAGCTCCTGCTGTTACTTGTGGTGGTATCCCTAACCCCGCTCCAATTCCCATTAAAGCTATTCCTATAGTAGCCGCTGTACTCCAAGAATTTCCAGTTGTTAAAGCTACTATTAAAGACAGAATAAGAGCTGCTGGTAAAAAAATCCCTGGAGATATAATTTTTAACCCATAATATATCATTGTTGGGACTACTCCTGATACTATCCAACTTCCTACTAACATACCTATAACTAATAAAATAAGAACTGCTTCCATTGAAGATCTTATAGTATTTAGTATTCCCTCTATTAAATATGACCATTTATATTTTAAAACAAACATAGCTATAAATACTGCTAACATTCCAGAAATAATTATTGGAATATGCGGGGAGGCTTGTGTATACCTTATTGTGTAAGTTAAAATTCCCACTAAAAATATTAGTGGTATTGCTGCATGAATAAATTTTGTTTCTTTTACATCTTTTAAGATCTCTTCTTTCACAAGATACTCCCCCTTTAGATTTTTATAAAACAAAAAGCACCTGACAGGTGCTTTAAAATACAAATTTATAAAGAACCCCAATTCCTCTCAAAATATGACGAGGTTAGCAAGAGCAAGCTCTTTTTAAATGGGTCCCCCGCTTTTTTATT
The DNA here is from genome assembly GCA_019410665.1 of Fusobacterium sp. Taxonomy (GTDB): domain Bacteria; phylum Fusobacteriota; class Fusobacteriia; order Fusobacteriales; family Fusobacteriaceae; genus Fusobacterium_A. The sequence goes on along the minus strand of DXSD01000002.1, from coordinate 43,682 downwards.
AGTTATAATAGTTAAATTATAAATATAAACTAAGCGTTATCTATTTTTTATTTTCGGAATTATTGTAGTACAATTTTTATTAATTGTCAATACTTTTTAATTGTAAAATTTTTTTAATTTTTTAAAATAAATTTACACTTTGGATAATTACTACATCCAATAAATTTTCCATAATTACTATTACGTATAACTAATTTCCCCCCACACTTTGGACAAATATTTTTATTTATTTTCCTATCTTTTTCCCATACTTTTTCACGTACTTTATTTATATGAAACTTTTTTACTTTTTCATCATTTACTATAGACTTTAAAATTTTCTTTTGTATAATTTCCACTGTTAACTCACTAAAAATAGGAGTATTATAGTACAAAATAGTTTCTTCTAATTCTTCCAAATAAACAACTAACTCTTTTGTCTTAAACTTCACTTCTGCCTCTCCAGTAAAAACTACAATTGGAATAAAACAATTATCTTGGAATCCTAATAATTTTTTTAAAGAAATTATATGATAATAATTTTGTTTTAGAGGACTATAAAATTGATATTTTTTCCCATATTTATTTTCTGTCCAATATTCAGAAGAATCACTTCCATAAATCCAGCCGCTATAATTCTTGGTTTCTATTACAAAAATACCATAAACAGATACTATTATGTGATCTATCTGAACTGTCCTCCCATTTACAAACAAATAAATATCGTTAAAAACATAATAATTTTGTGGTAATCTTTCTAAAATTAAAGCAACTCTTTTCTCTCCGATTTTTCCTAAAATAGTTGCTTCATCATTTCTTTCATAATATTTTTTATAGCTTTTATATTTCTTCTTATTTCTTCCTAATAAAATTATAAAAATCCCAATAATAATTAATATTAACAAAACAAACATAATTAACTCCTAACTATCTCATTTTTTTCTTAAAATGTAAAGAGTCCCCCCACTCTCCATAGACAATCTCATCTCCAATAGCTTTTACTTTTCTATCCATATCCTCTTTAGCTTTTTCTACACTATCATTTATTCCAGGTTTATTGTCATAAAGAAGATACTTTCCCTTATGCTCAAGAGCAGTAGCTGTAGGCATCAAAATATTTGCTCCAGCAAGAAGTCCCTTCTCTCTCCCTTGAGGATCCAATCCTTGTAAAGCAGTAGTAGCAGCAATATTTACATCTTTAAGATAAATTCTTGTAATAGCTATCATTTTAAGCCCTAGTTCTACCCTTTTCTCCTCACTTACTACAACTTTTTCCCACTCTTTTCCTAAAGGAGTATCCTTATGTAATATGTAAGGTCCCATTCCAATCATATCTATATTCATACTCTCATAAAAAAGAATATCATTTACCAAATCCTCTTCACTTTGGTTTGGAAGTCCTATCATAACCCCTGTTCCCACTTGATATCCAATCTCTCTTAAATCCTCAAGACATTTTTTTCTTACTTGGAAAGTATGCTTATTATCATCAGGATGTATATGATTATATATCTCTAAATTTGTAGACTCTATTCTCAAAAGATATCTATGAGCCCCAGCTCTAAACCATCTTTCATAGGTTTCCCTACTTTGCTCTCCAAGTGAAAGGGTTATTCCTAACTTTCCATTAGAAAAACTCTTTATCTCTCTTATTAAATCTTCAATAAATGAGATAAACTCTTCATCTTGTCTCTCTCCAGCCTGAAGAGCGATAGAAGCATAATTATTCTCATATATCCATTTTACAGCTTCCATTATCTCCTCTTTAGACATAGAAAATCTCTCCACTTTAAGATTATCTCTTCTAATCCCACAATACTTACAATTTTTTATACACTTATTACTTATCTCAATAAGTCCACGATAATATACCTTTCGTCCAACATATTCTGTCTTAACTTCATAAGCTTTTTTAAAAAGCAGATCCAAGTCCTCTTGATTATCTATTCTCATAAGTTCAATCAAATCATCTTTTGAAAACTTTTCTTGACTTAAAATTCTCTCTATTTTTTCTGACATACTAACTCCTATCTTACCATTACTTCTTTTCTCTCTTGAGCTTTATACTGCTTAAATCCTATATGTAGATGCCCCCTTCTTGGATAATATATAAGTTGGTCAAAACTTTTAAGCTCTCTTCTAACCTTTTCAAACTCTCTTCTTCCAGCTTTTCCCTTTTTTAATATAATATCCACAGCCATTCCTTTCCTATGACCAGAAGATGAGGACCCTCCTACAGCTCTATTAAGCTTTGCAGATCTAAACCAACTACTTACAACTACTGGTCTCCCTAAAATTTTTCTTACTTCATCAAGTCTTCTAGCTGTATATCTTATATTTGCTCTCTCTTCCCAATCTGGAATATTTTTTATCCCTCTTCTTTTTGCAGTTGTACTATGAATAGCCTCTCCCATAGTAAAATACCTTGAAATTTTTTCATCTCTATTTACACTAGTAGATGAACACCCACTTAAGAAGATCAATATCCCCATTATAATTACTAGTACTCTTTTTTTCATTAGAATCCCTTTCTTCTTTTTGCATACTCAATGGCTACTATACTTTTACCATCTGAAACTTTTTCAATTGATAAATTCTTTAAAGGGACTCTTTCAACTTCTACAAACTCATCTTCATCAAGATGCTGCTCAGTTTTTATGAGATTCTCTGCATAGTAAAGATAGAATTTTCCCTCTGATATTCCTGGACTTGTATAATACTCATATATTTTCTCAATTTTTTGAGCTCTGTATCCTGTCTCCTCTTCAAGCTCTCTAAGAGCAGCTTCCATAGGACACTCTCCTAATTCTAAAAGTCCAGCTGGTATCTCTAAAGTTACCATTCTCACAGCAGGACGATACTGTTTTACTAATAGGACACTATCATCTTCAAAGACAGCTATCACTCCTACAGCATCTCTTTTTCCAGTAAATGTCCAATCTACAATCTTATTATTTGGGAGTTTTAATCTCCTAGTATATACTTGAATATGATCATTTTTAAAAACCTCTTTATTTTCTAGTTCTTCAAATTTCTCCATAATCTTCCTCTTACTTTTTTACTAACTCTCTTACTTTATACAATATAATACCAGAAGCTATAGCTACATTTAATGATTCAGCACTTCCATAGATAGGAATAATCACAGTGGCATCTGCAACTTCTAAAAACTTTTCAGACACTCCATTTCCCTCACTTCCGAAAACTATAGCATTTTTCTCTCCCAATTCCATCTCTGTATATTCAATGGAATTCTTCTCCAAAGCTGTCACCTGTAACTTATATCCACTATCCTTAAGAGTTCTTATCACTTCATCCTCCTCTAGATAGAGTATATTCATATTAAAAATAGATCCCATACTACTTCTTACAACTTTTTCGTTGTAACAATCTACACTACCTTTAGTTAAAATTATATCTTTAAATCCAGAAGCATCAGCTACTCTAATTATTGTCCCTAAATTTCCTGGATCCTGAACTTTATCTAAAACTACTATATTATTTTGGATTTTCTTTATATCACTTGAGCAGTAAGGATATACTAATATTACCCCTTGAGAATTTTCTTGAGAGGTAAGTTCTTTAAATATTTTATCTACTACTACTATCTTTCTACAAGAAAATCTATCTAATTTATTTACAATACTTCCCTCTTTCTCATACCCATCTTTTAAAATAATTAACTCTGGTTCATAGTCAAAGTCTAAAAATTTTCTTCCTTCTGCTAAAAACTTTTTCTCCTCCTCTCTATATTTTCTCTGCTTTAATTTCTTTACCTTTTTTATAGTATTATTTTCTAAACTATTTATATATTCCACTATATCCTCCAAATACAATTTATCTCTTCTTTTACTTTTTATTATAGCATAAAAAGCTTATTATTTACATAATTTAAAATATGTATTATAATCTAGTTATATATTTATTTTGTGGAGGGAGAATGATAAGATGTTATCATCTAAATTTATAAATTTTATGAAAGCCTTAAATTCTGGGAAAGTTGAGAATCTTAACTGTGTTCTTAATCTAGGAAGAGTAGGACTTCGGATGGCTGAGGAATACTCTACTAGATTTGACCTTTTAAGTATTGAGCAGTGTCTTTTTCTTTCAGAGTTCCAAACTCCTAAATTAGAAAAAGCTGAAAAACATCTACTGAATCTTATTGAAAAAAACGCTCCTCTTTTTTCATTGATGGAGTACTATGATAACTATCCATATGCTTACTCTGATATTAACTATTTTTTTAAGGGGTGTTTAAAAAGTGGAGTAGAGATCTCTATAAAAGCAGTAAATCCTGTAGCTAAAAATAATTACTTAAAAAAAATACATAAACTTGATAAATCTCTAAAGTTTCATTGTTTCTTTAAACCTTGGCTAGAAAAAAAATATCAAGTTAAAGAGGTTTTAGACAAATTAGAAAAACATAGTCATATAAAATTTGACTTAGCTAATGAGATTAGAGCTACTAAATCTTTAGAAGATTATCTCAAAGCTTATAAAGATATTGATTTTTTAAAAAGAGTTAGATTCCCTAAAATATACTCATATCTTTCATCTAACAATGTAATTGTAAGTGAGTTTATCTATGGAAGTTATTTTTATGAGTTACTTAACTATAAGAAGCTTACCTACAGTGATGTTCTTGATCTTATAAGAGCTCACCTTTTCTTTATGTTAAAAGTGGGAACTTTCCATAATAATCTACACTCTGGAAATTTAATCTTAGGAGATGATTCAAATATTTATTTCTTAGATTGTAATAATGTTTATACTTTAAAATCTCAAGTAAAAGAGAGTGTATTCAATATTTTTAAAGCTATTCCTAAAGAAAACTTCGGTGAGATTGCATATCAGATAAGTAGAATCTCTACTAATAATCTTTCTGAAGAGTTTTTAGAAAAACTTATCCTTGATATGAAAACTGTTTTCTCCTCTGATAGGTGTAGCTTGATAAAAAAGATAATGAGGGTTTTTAAAGTGGCATCTGACAATGGTGTTATTTTTGATGAAGATATCTTCTCTATCTTTAAATCTTTAATCTATTTAGATAAATTGGTAAGTAAAACAAAAACAAAGGAGAGTAATTTCTTTAGAGATTTTGAGAAAATTTTAGATAATCTATAAAAGGATAGAAATTAATTCATTGACTTAATAAATTTTTCATATTAAAATGTGTAATAGAGTAATTTATTTTTAGGAGGTTGATAAATGAAAAAAATATTGGCAACATTAGCACTTGCTTTAGCAGTTGTTGGTTGTGGTGGGAAAGAGAAAAATGAAAATGTGCTTTATGTTTATGGATGGGCTGACACTATCCCTCAAAGCATTTATGAGGACTTTGAAAAAGAAACTGGTATAAAAGTAGTTGAAGATATCTATTCATCTAATGAAGAGATGTTCACTAAATTAAAAGCTGGTGGAGATGGATATGATATTGTTATGCCTTCAGCTGACTATGTAGAAATCATGATGAAAGAGGATATGATTGAAAAATTAGATAAGAGTAAATTACCTAGTTTTTCTAACTTAGATCCTTTAGTTTTAGAAAAATTACAACATTTTGACCCTGAGAATAGCTATGAGGTTCCTTATTTAATGGGAGCAACTATTATTGCTGTTAATAAAAAATATGTTCCTGAGTTTCCTAGAGACTATTCTATCTATGAAAATTCTGATTTAAAAGGAAGAATGACACTTCTTGATGATATGAGAGAGGTTATGACTTCTGCTCTAGGTATGTTAGGTTACCCTCAAACTACTGATAATGAAGAGGCTATCGCTCAAGCAGCAGAACTTGTAAAATCTTGGAAAAAGAATATTGCTAAATTTGATGCTGAATCATTTGGAAAGGGATTTGCTACTGGAGATTTCTGGGTAGTACAAGGTTATCCAGATAATATTTTTAAGGAGTTAGATGAGAAAGAGAGAGCTAATGTAGAGATGATTATTCCTGAAAAAGGTGGAACTGCTTATGTTGACTCTTTTGTTATGTTAAAATCTTCTAACAACAAAGAAGCTGCTTATAAATTTCTTGAATTTACTCTTAGACCAGAGGTAGCTGCTAAAATTGCTGATATTTTAGAAACTCCTTCTGTCAATGTTCCAGCTAGAGAACTTATGACAGTAGAACCACTTTTCCAAATCTCTGATTTAAAAAATGTACAAGTTTTAAGAGATATTCAATCTACTCTTGATCTACAAAATAGATACTGGCAAGAGATATTAATTGCTGAATAAGCTGAATAAATTGGAGGATATAATGAAATTTTCTATAGAAAGAGAAAAACTTATCTCAGTTCTCTCTGAATATACAAATATACTGAAGGAAAATCCTATAAAACCTATTATTGCTGGATTAAAAATAAAGGCTACTCCTCAAGAGGTTATTTTTACTGGAACTAATTTAGAAGTAGAACATATTAGAAAAATAAAAGCAAATATTGAAAAAGAGGGAGAGGTTGTTATAAAACCTTTCCTACTTCTTGAATATATAAAATTACTTGAGGAAAAAGATATTGAATTTTCTAATGAGAATGGTTTTGTCAATGTACATCAAGCAGAGTTTTCTGTTCTTGAAGGTGGAACTTATCCACTTATAGTTGAACTTGATTCTCAAGAACTACTAACTATTAAGGGAAGCCAACTAGTTCAACTATTTGAAAAAGCAAAGTTTGCTGCCTCTCAATCTCCAGAAAATATACAGATAAACTGTGTTAGAGCTGTATTTAAAAAAGAGGAGTTAAATCTTGTGTCTACTGACTCCTATAGATTACTTTTCTTAAGAGAAAAAATTCAATGCTCTGACAATAAAGAGATCTCTATTCCTATGGAAACAGTCAACACTCTTTGTAAGCTACTAAAAGATTATGATAAAGAGATCAAAGTTGGATATAGTGGGGATATGTTAGTTATCACTTGGGAAGATTCTTATTTTACTAGTAAAACAATAGGACTTCAATATCCTGATTTTAAAACTATTCTTAGAATTTCAGCCTTTGAAAAGGTTATGGAATTTAATAAAGATGAGTTAAAAAGTGCTATTAAAAAAGTTATAACTGTTGCTAAAACAAGTTTAGATGCTAAATTTGGAGCTATTTTTAATTTTAAAGGAAAAACTATGGTTATAAACGCCTTTTCTGGTAGAGCAAAGATAAATCAGAAAGTTAATATGATTAAAGAGGGGGATGATTTTAAAGCCTCTTTAAACTGTAAATTTATGATGGACTATATCGATAATATCAATGGAAACGTTATAATCAGTGGTAACAACTCCTCTTCAATGTTTGAAATTAAAGAGTTAAATAATGATGATTATATCTATATCCTTATGCCTTTAGCATTAAGAGATTAATATATAGTACAATTTAAGAAATTTACTAGGATAGAGAATGAAGTTCAAGAATGACGAAGATTGAAGAGAATAAGTAGAGCAAGTTAGCGAGATAAGCTGTACTTGCTCTTTATTCTTTGAACGAAAGTCATTCTTGAATTAATTATAATTACTTTAATTTCTTAAATTGAAGTAACCTCTTCTTTATCCTCTTGCACACTCTCCAGCAGAACCTACCATTATTTCCAATCCATGTCTTAACTCAGATATTATATAAGTTAAAGATTCCTCAACAGCTTTAGGACTTCCTGGCATATTTATAATAAGAGTATTTTTTCTAATTCCAGCTGTAGCTCTTGAAAGCATAGCTCTTTTAGTTATTGTCATTGAATAAGCTCTCATAGCTTCTGGAATCCCTGGAACCCTCTTCTCTATAACCTCTTCAGTTGCCTCTGGAGTTACATCTCTTTTAGAAAAACCTGTTCCCCCTGTTGTTAAAATCAGATCTGCTCTATTTTCATCACAAATTTTTCTTAGATTCTCTTTTATCATTTCAAATTCATCTGGAATAAGAATTTTCTCAACAACCTCATAGCCATTTTCTATAGCTATCCTCTCTATTACTTCAGTTGATTTATCCTCTCTCTCCCCTCTACTTCCCTTATCACTCATACAAACTATTGCTACTCTAAACATCTCTCATCTCCTTTATTTTTTCTTAAATTATAGCATAATTTATTTAATTACACTTGCTATTTTTTTACAAATTTGTTATCATAAAAATTGAATAATAAAAA
>DXSD01000002.1:0-35566 GCA_019410665.1 Fusobacterium sp. | reverse complement strand
AAAGAGGTGAGTTTATGATAAAAAAATTATTTGTTCTTTTTTTAGGAGTTTTTATCTTTTCATATACTGCTTTAGCTAGTGAAATTACAATAAGTGGAGCAGCTAGTTTAAAAGGGGTAATTGAGGAGTTGAGTAAAAAATTTGAAAAAGAAAATAAGGGGACTAAAATCAATATCAATCTTGGAGGATCTGGAGCACTAAAAAATCAAGTTCTAGCAGGTGCCCCTGTAGATATAGTTTTTTTTGCTTCTCAAAAAGATTTAAAAGATTTAGATGCAAAAGGATTTGTTGAGAAAGATTTTCAAAAAGATATTTTAAAAAATAGATTGGTAGTAGCTGGAAGGACAAACATTCAATCCCTTGAAAGAATTGCAGGAAATAAGATAGCTATTGGTATTCCAGAAACTGTTCCTGCTGGAAGATACTCTAAAGAAGCTCTTTTAAACTCTGGACTTTGGAAAAAAATACAAAATGATTTAGTATTTACTAAAGATGTAAGAAGTGCTGCACAATATGTTGACCTCTATGAAGTTGATTACTCTTTTATATACAAAACAGATGCTGAGATTCTTAAAAATAGCGAAATAGTTTATCTTGTTCCTGAGAATCTACACTCTCCTATAATATACAGCTATGGAATAATAAAAGATAGAGCTAAAGAGGAAGTTATTAAATTCTATGAATTTTTAAACTCTGATACTGCAAAAAAAGTTTATAAGAGATATAATTTTGAATTGGTGGAATAAATAGGTTAAAAATGGATATTTTAGATTTAAAAGTAATACTATTAACTTTAAAGATAGCTACTATCTCTACTATTTTAGTTTCCATCTTCTCAATTTTCTGCGTTTGGATACTGAATGGAGCTAATACAAAAGTCAAAGATATTTGTGAACTATTTATCAATCTTCCTCTTTTTATCTCTCCTAGTGTTCTAGGATATATACTTATTTTAATTTTAGGAAAAAGAGGGATTATTGGTTCCTTTTTATATAAGTATTTTGAAATTACAGTACTATTTTCATGGTGGGCTGGGATAATTACAGCTTTTATTGTGTCCTTACCACTTATGTATAACAGTATAAAAACTGGTATAGCTTCTCTTAATCCTGTATATTTTGAAGCTGGAAGAGAAGCAGGAGCTAGTGAATGGCAAATATTGAGGCTTATTACCATACCACTCATAAAAAGAAATATATTAGCTGGTATGGTTTTAGCTTTTGGGAGAGCTATGGGAGAGTTTGGAGCAACCCTTATGTTAGCTGGAAATATCCCTAATAAAACACAAACTATATCTATGGCAATCTATTCAGCTTCAGAAAGTGGAGATAGAGAAACAGCAAATTTTTTTCTAATAGTAATATTGGTAATAAGTTTTTTAGTTATGATAATATATAATTATTTATTTTTAAAAGAAAGGGATAATATATGAAAAAAATAAGAACAATAGATGCAGTTGGATATGTACTTCAACATGATATAACACAGATTTTACCTGGTGAATTTAAAGGAAGAGCTTTTAAAAAAGGACATATTATTACTGAGGAGGATATTCCTAAGCTTTTAAGTTTAGGTAAGGATAATATCTATGTTTTTGAGCTTGGTGATGTAGGAGTTCATGAAAATGATGCAGCTTTAATTTTAGGAGAATTAGGAAAAGGAGAAAATATCTACACTGATGATGAAATAAAAGAGGGAAAAATAAACTTTAGAGCTCAGTGTGATGGAATTTTAAAAGTTGAGGCAGAGAATCTTTTAGAACTAAATATGCTTGGTGAGATCTCTTTTGCTACTTTACCAAACAATACTCCAGTAAAAAAAGGTGAGTTAATTGGTGGGTCAAGAGTTATTCCTCTTGTTGTTGCTAAGGAAAAAATGGATAGAGCTAAAGAAGTAGTTAAATCCCCTTTACTTAATATTCTACCATATAAAAAGTATAAAGTTGGAGTTATTACAACTGGAAATGAAGTTTTTTATGGTAGAATAGAGGATAAATTTGGTCCTGTTATTAAAAATAAACTATCAGAATATGATTGTGAAATCATTGGACAAGTTTTATGCCCTGATGATAAGGAGATAATAAAAGCTAGAGCTCAAGAGTTTTTAGCTAAGGGTGCTAACATGCTTATTTTTACCGGAGGAATGTCAGTAGATCCTGATGATTTAACTCCTACTTCTATTATGGAGATGGGAGGAGAACTTGTTACATATGGAGCTCCTGTACTTCCTGGAGCTATGTTCTTACTATCTTATTTAGGAGATATTCCTATGATGGGATTGCCTGGTTGTGTAATGTTTGCTAAAAGAACTATCTTTGATCTAGTTCTTTCTAGAGTAATGACAGGAGAAAAATTGAGTAAAAGAGATATTATGATGTATGGAAACGGAGGACTTTGCCAAACTTGTGAAGTTTGTCACTATCCTAACTGTTCTTTTGGAAAGCAGGGATAATAATGGAATTTACACATTTTAATGAAAATGGAAGAGCTAGAATGGTAGATGTATCTGAAAAAAATGAAACTCAGAGAAAAGCCATTGCTAGAGGATATATAAAAATGAATGAAGAAACTATCCAAATGATAGTTGATGGAAAAATGAAAAAAGGAGATGTTTTATCAGTTGCACAGGTAGGTGGAATCTGTGGAGCTAAAAAAACTTGGGATCTTATTCCCATGTGTCACAATATTTTACTAACTGGAGCAGATATCTCTTTTGAAATTGAAAAGGACAGAATTTGGGTAGAAGCTACAGTTAAAACTACTGGAAAAACTGGGGTTGAAATGGAAGCTTTAACAGCAGTTTCTATTGCTACTCTAACTATTTATGATATGTGTAAAGCTGTAGATAAACATATGGTTATTGGAGATATAAAGCTTATAGAGAAAAGAGGAGGAAAATCTGACTTCCTTTTAAAATAGATAAAAATTTTAATTTAGAATAAGTAATATAGAAGGAGAAATTTTGTAATTATTACATTTTTATAAAATTTCTTCTTTTGTTTTGATTATAAAATACTAGATAAAATTTTAAAAATAGGGTAAAATATATACAAAGAAAGATTAGTATAAAATAGGAGGTATTTTATGTTTTTAGATGATAATAGTGTAAGAGCTCTCATACTCTCTTTTTTAGCAGGTATGTCTACTTTGTTAGGAGCTTTTGTTGTTTTTATTACTAAGAAAAAAAGTGAAAGATTGGTAAGTGTTTCCTTAGGTTTTGCAGGTGGAGTAATGATTAGTGTCTCTTTTACTGACCTACTTCCCAATGCAAATGAACTTTTACAAAATTATTCTGGTGAAAAACTAGGAATTGTTTTAGGAGTTGTCTTCCTTTTACTTGGAGTTGTTATTGCAGGAGCTCTAGATAGATTTGTTCCTCATATAAGCGAAGAGAGTGGTGAAGGGTATAAACATCAAAATCTTTTTAGAGTTGGTTTTGTTTCTACTTTAGCCATAGGACTTCACAACTTCCCTGAAGGAATAGCTACCTTCATGGCTGGTTATGACAATCTTGCTTTGGGAATCTCTATTGCTCTAGCTATTGCTATGCATAATATTCCTGAGGGAATATCTGTTGCTATGCCTATATACTTCTCTACTGGTAGTATTAAAAAAGCTTTTAAATACACTTTTTTATCTGGAATTGCTGAACCTGTAGGAGCTCTATTGGCATTTTTAATCTTAAAGCCATATATAAATGATTTTTCCTTAGGAGCTATCTTTGCTATAATATCTGGAATTATGCTCTACATTGCTATTGAAGAGTTAATCCCTAGCTCAAGAGAGTATGGATATACTAAAACTGCCCTTATCTCTATATTTACTGGAATTATTTTAATGCCACTTACTCATATAATATAAGTAGCAAAACCCTGGTAAAATGTGCTATAATGTAGATTAGAAAGAGACTAATAAAAAATCAGGTGGCGAGATGAAAAAGAAAAAAATAGTAATTGTAACAGGGTTAAGTGGAAGTGGGAAAACAACAGCTTTAAATGTTTTAGAAGATTTAGGTTATTACACTGTTGATAATCTTCCTTGTGAAATTGGAGTTCCTTTTATTGATTCTTCAATTGAAAGGATTGCTCTTGGTATGGATATTCGTTCTTTTAAACATATTGAAGAGTTTACAAGTTTTCTAAAAAAATTAAGAGAGAATGAAGAGATTAAATGTTCAATTATATTTTTACAAGCTTCTAAAGAGGTTATTTTAAATAGATACAACCTCACTAGAAGAAAACATCCAGTTGAAGAGAAAACTCTTCTTCAAAGTATCAGAAAAGAGAGAGAGATAATGGCTGATGTAAAGGAGTTAGCTACTGGTATTATTGACACAAGCTTTGATAAGCCTAAAGAACTTACTGAAAAATTAAAAACTGTATTGGGATTAGATGTAGATATAAAAGAGATAAATATCCATGTTCAATCCTTTGGTTTTAAATATGGGATTCCCATTGATGTAGACTTAGTTTTCGATGTAAGATTTCTTCCTAATCCTTATTACATAGAAGATTTAAAGCCTAAAAGTGGTTTAGATAAAGAGGTTTCTGACTATGTTATGAGCTTTGATCTATCTCAAGAGTTTTTTGCTAAACTCATGGATATGTTTGACTTTTTAATTCCCCACTATATAAAAGAGGGGAAAAAACATCTTACTATTGGTATTGGATGTAGTGGTGGAAAGCACCGTTCTGTTACCTTTGCTCAATTAATAGCTAAAGAACTATCTAAGTTTGAAAATCTTAATGTCTATGTTAACCATAGAGAGAAAGAGAGAGGAAATTGGTAAAAAATTTTGATATAAAAAAATTGGACATTCCAGAAAACCCTGGAGTGTATCTAATGAAAAAAAATGATAAAGTAATCTATGTAGGTAAAGCTAAAAATCTAAAAAATAGAGTATCTTCATACTTTAACAGAGAGCATGAAAGTGAAAAAACAAAAGAACTCGTTAAAAATATTGAGGATATTGAATTTATAATTTGTAATAGTGAACTAGATGCCTTAGTTTTAGAAAATAACCTTATAAAAAAGTATCTACCTAAGTACAATATTCTTTTAAAAGATGAAAAAACCTATCCCTATATTAGAATTAGTAAGGAAAATTTTCCTAATATTAAAATTATTAGAAGTACTAAAGCTCTTGATATTAAAAATGGAAACTATTTTGGGCCCTATCCCTTTGGAGCATGGAATTTAAAAAAAGCTTTAGTCAGAATATTTAAGTTGAGAGATTGTGAAAGGGATATGAATAAGAACTATCCTCGTCCTTGTTTAAAATATTTTATGAAGATGTGTCCTGGTCCTTGCACTTATAAAGATATCTACTTAGAATATAACAGTCAAGTGGAAAGGGCTAAAAATCTTTTAAAAGGTAAAGGGAAAGAGGTTATTGCTAGTTTAAAACTGGATATGGAAAAAGCTGCTGAAGATATGCGTTTTGAGGAAGCAATAACTTTAAGAGAACAAATAAAAGAGGTAGAAAATGCTGTTGCTAACCAAGTGACTGAGTATGGAAGAGAGCTAGATGAAGATGTTTTTCTTATGAAAAAAGAAGGGGAGAGAGTCTTTATCTGTGTATTAAATGTTAGAGATGGAAAAATTTTAGGAAAGATTTCTACTAATATAGATTTAAAAGATAAAATAGAGGGAGAATTAGAGGAGAGTATTATTACTGCCTTCTATACAAAGCATCCTATTCCAAAGAATATTGTTTTTCAACCTATGTTAGAAGAGAGATTACTTTTAGTTAATAAAATTTTAGAGATTGAGAAAAAACAAAAAGTTGATTTCCATTTTCCCAAAATTAAAAGTAGAAGAAAAGAGCTTTTAGAAATGGGAGAGTTAAATTTGAATAGAGATATAGAGAGTTACTTTAAGAAAAAATCTGTTGTTGAAGAGGGACTTTATAAAATTTATACTGAACTTTCACTGAAAAGATACCCTAGAAAGATAGAGTGTTTTGATATCTCAAATATTCAAGGAAAAGATGCTGTAGCTTCTATGAGTGTATCTGTAGAGGGGAAAGCTTCTAAAAAAGATTACAGAAAATTTAAAATAACTTGTAAAGATACCCCTGATGACTTTGCTATGATGAGAGAGGTTATTACAAGAAGATATAGTAAACTTCCTGAGCATGAATTTCCAGATGTAGTCCTAATAGATGGTGGTTTAGGACAGATTAATGCCGCTGGTGAGGTTTTTCGTGAGATTGGAAAAGAGGGAATTGCAGAACTTTTAAGTTTGGCTAAAAGAGATGAAGAGATCTATAAATATGGAGAATCTACTCCTTACTCTTTCCCAAAAGATTGGGAAGCTTTGAAAATCTTTCAAAGAGTGAGAGATGAAGCTCATAGATTTGGTATAACTTACCATAGAAAACTTAGAAGTAAAAGAGTTATATCTTCTGAATTAGATAAGATCCCTGGAGTTGGAATTAAAAGAAAAGAGGTACTTATTAAAGAGTTTGGATCTGTAAAAAAAATTCTTCAAGAGAGTGTAGAATCTCTTTCTAGATTTGTACCTAAAAAAGTAGCAGAAAATATATTAAATACTTTAAGAAATAGTTAAAAATTGGAGGAGAGTATGAAAAAAATCCTATTATTCTTACTGGCTCTAACTATCCTTACTACTGGTTGTGGAAGTATTGTTGCTAGAAAAGATAAAAGTCAAATTGTTAAATTTGAAAATACAAATTTAGTTTCTGGAAACTATGATATAACCCTTTATAGAATACCCTATCCTAATACTCCATATGAAAAGGACAATTTCTATAAGGAGTTTGATATTTTAACATCGAAGATGGTAGCTTATAATAAAGATATTAACCTTATCATTCCTTTAGAACTATACAGAGATTTAAAAAATCTACAAAAAAGAGAGGTAAGAGAGAGTGAAAAAATCTTCTATAAACACTCTTACTCTCTAACTGATGAGGAGAAAGCTATCATTGATAACAAAGTAAAAGTTAGTACTCCACAAGATGCTGGATCTATTCAAAAATATCTTAATAAACAAGTTGCCTACTGGTATGATTATCTAAAAAAATCTGAATTATATGATGAAAATAGATACTATACTGAGTTAGATAAAGATAGAATTGTAGATGAAGTTTTTGAAAATAGAAAGTTATTTTCTAACACTTGTTTTTTAATAGAGGATGACTATATAATAGAAGTTAATGAAAAAGAGCTGATAGCTGGTGGAGAATTAGGTTTTCCTCTCTATTTTAAAAGTGATGCTATTCCTGAAAATATACTCACAACTTTAAATTCAAAAATCTTTGTTGTAGAGGGAGAGATTGAAGATAGAGTTATTCCAGAAAAAATCTTACTTTTAGATAATAAAACTGTAGAGAATGTTAAAGACTATAAGTTAAGTACTGAGATAGTAGATGTTGCTACTCCTCTTCAGTTACTTCCTTTTATCTATGAAGAATCTGGACTTAAAATTAAAGATCTCAAAAATTTTTCTATTAAATATGTTCCTAACTCTACTTTAGAAAAAGCTACTATCAAAGAGCCCATAAAAGAGAGAGAAACTATTGATTTTAGAAATTCACAAACTAAATGGGGGATAGAATAATGATATACTTTATTTTCATACTTGTAATTGGAGTTTTACTATATTACTTCAAAAAGAAGGAAGAGGATATAATTGAAGAGATGATGACTATTCTTACAAGTATTAGAAATAAAAAGCAATTAGAAAATGTACCTGAAATTTTAAAAGAGGAGTATGAAGATACTATTAAAAATGTTATTAAGCAAGATCTTGAGTTAGAAAACTCCATTGAAGAGTTAAGAGAGTATAGAAAAGAGTTAGAGGAAACTTATAACTCTCTTGTTTTAAAATCCACTCAACTTGAGTATAGTAACCAGTTACTAGAAAAAAGAGTGGAGAATCTTTCCAATCTTAACTCTCTCTCAAGAGCAGTTTTATCTGTTTTAGACTTGGATAATATTATAAATACTATTTTAGATGCATATTTTGTTTTAACAGGTGCTAAAAGAATCTCTTTGTATCTTTGGGAAGAGAGTGGACTTGTTAATAAAAGAACCAAAGGTGAATGTAATTTTAAAGAGGATCTTCTATTTTCAGAAGAAGAGATTAAAAATTTTACTTTAAAGGATTATAAGGAGATTTACAAATCCCTATCTAAACGTTTTAATCTTGCTTCTGATGAAGAGATTGTAATATCTCCATTAGTTGTAAAGGAGAAGCAACTTGGAGTTATATATGTAATTGAAGATAAATTTAAAATGATTGATCTAGATGAAGAGACTATCTCTGCTTTAGTTATCCAAGTTGCTATTGCAATAAATAATGCAAAAATTTATTCTGAACTATTGATCAAAGAGAGAATATCCAATGAGTTAGATGTAGCTTCTAGAATCCAGAAGAAAATCCTTCCTGCTGATATAGATGAGATTTTTGGCCTAGAGATTGCTCAATATTTTGAACCCGCAAAGGAGATTGGAGGAGATTATTACGATTATACTTTACTAGATGATAATGTGTTCTCTATTACAATAGCTGATGTAAGTGGAAAGGGAGTTCCTGCAGCTTTTCTTATGGCTTTAGGTCGTTCAGTTTTAAAGACTCTTACTCTTACTGGTGACTTTGCTCCCAATGAAAACTTAAATGAACTTAATAAAATTATCTATTCTGATATAACAGAGGATATGTTCATCACTATGATGCACAGTAAATATGATAGAGAAAGTAAAACTTTATACTATTCAAATGCTGGACATAATCCATTAGTTGTATATAGAGCAACTACTGATGAGATAGAGTTACACAATGTAAAAGGAGTAGCTATCGGGTTCTTAGAGGAGTATAATTATAAACAGGGAGAGATTCAATTAAAAAATGGAGATATTGTAGTTTTCTATACTGATGGTATTACTGAAGCTGAAAATAAAGATAAAGAACTTTTTGGAGTTGAAAGATTAAAAGATATTATTTATAAAAACAAAAAAAAGTCGCCTAAAGAGTTAAGAAAGGCGATTTTAGATGGAATAAATAAATTTAGAGAGGATTATGAACAAACAGATGATTTAACATTTGTTATCTTAAAAAGTAATGTTTAAATTTTAGAAAGGAAAATTATGGAAAAAAGAATTAGTATTGGAGGGCAGGCTGTTATTGAAGGAGTTATGATGAGAAGTCCTGAGTTTATAGCTACTGCTGTTAGAAAACCATCTGGAGAGATAGTTTATAAAAAAACTAAAATTTCAAGTAAAAAAGGAAAGCTAGCTGAAATTCCCTTTATAAGAGGGGCTGTTATGCTTTTTGATGCCTTAGTTATGGGAATAAAAGAGTTAACATTCTCTGCTAATGAAGCTGAAGATAAAGAAGAGGAGCAAATTACTCAAAAGGAAGCTATTCTAACTACTGTTATCTCTTTAAGCTTAGGTATTGGATTATTTATCCTTTTACCCTCTTTAATTGGAAGTTTTATATTTTTAGAAAATAAGATCTATTCTAATATTTTAGAAGCTGTTTTAAGACTTATATTTTTTATTCTTTACATCTGGCTTATATCTTTTTCTAAAGATGTAAAAAGAGTATATGAGTATCATGGAGCTGAGCATAAATCTATCTATGCATATGAGAATAATTTAGAACTTACTCCTGAAAATGCTAAAAAATTTACTACTCTACATCCTAGATGTGGAACTAGTTTTTTATTAATAGTTATGTTTATTGCTATAATTGTATTTTCAGCTATTGACTTTCTATTCCCTACTCCTTCTACTATAGTTGGTAGAATAGGGTTAAAAGTTCTATTAAGAATATTTCTTATGCCACTTATAGCTGGAATATCTTATGAAATTCAAAGATATAGTTCTAAACATTTAGAAAATATATGCATTCGTGCTATTGCTTTTCCAGGGCTATCTCTTCAAAAAATAACTACTAGAGAACCTGATTTAAAACAACTTGAAGTAGCTATTGTAGCTATTAAAGCTGCACTTGGTGAGGAGATAGACAACGCAAGAGAAATTCAAAAATAAAAGTTGCAACTTTTAGTATACCATGATATAATAGGTCATATATTGAAACTTAGGGAGATTATTATGAGAATAAAAAATGAAATTGAGTATGTAATTAGAATTTTACTTTACTTAACAAAGTATGGAGAGAATAGAATTATCTCTTCAAATGAGATATCTGATGCTGAAGAGATTCCACATCTTTTTAGCTTAAGAATTTTAAAGAAATTAGAAAGAGCTGGGCTTGTAACTATTTATAAAGGAGCTAAAGGTGGATATCAACTTACTAGACCTAGTGAAGAGATCACTTTAAGAGACGCAGTTGAGACTATTGAACCAATCATTTGTATCAAAGATTGTGTTAATGACCCAGAAGGTTGTACTTTAAGAAAAGGTGATTGTGCTGTTCACAGAGCTTTTAATGATATTCAAAGAGAGTTTATCAAAAAGTTAGAGTCTCGTAACTTTAAAGAGTTAGCTGAAGAGACTTATAAAGATTGTGTTTGTGATAAAAAGAACTAAATATTTTAATAGATAAGAAGGAGAAAATTTTTACTTTATTATTATAATGGAAATTTTCTCCTTTCTCTTTTATCTACAATTTAAATTATTTTAAAATTATAGGAGAAACTATGAAGAAGATTTTTGAAATTGGTAATATTGAAAAGGGAATTTTTAAAGATAGGCCTAATAGGTTTATTGCTGATATAGAAATTGATAATAAAATTGAAAAGTGTCATGTACATGATTCAGGACGAATAAAAGAACTGCTTTTTTCTAATAACATTATAGGAGTTAAAAGAGCTACTAAGCTAGAAAAAAGAAAAACTGCCTTTGATGTTATATCTGCTCTGACTATGGAAAAAGATGAAGAGATACTTATCAACTCTGCTTATCACAGATATATCTCTGAAAATCTTTTAAAAGATTTCACTATATCCCCTTTTGGAGAAGTTGAAAGTATAAAAGCTGAGGTAAAGTATGGAGAAAGTAGACTTGATTATCTTCTGACTAAAAATGGTGAAAAAATCTGGATAGAGGTTAAAGGGGTATCTCTTTCTGAAAATAAAATAGCTAAATTTCCAGATGCTCCAAGTACTCGAGCTCAAAAACATCTCAAGGAACTTATGAAAATCAAGAGCAATGGAGAAAGAGCTGCTATCTTACTTTTAGTTTTTAGAGATTCTCATAGCTTCCGTCCAAAGTTTGAAACTGATAGAGAGTTTGCACAACTATTTTATGAAGCTATAGAAAGTGGAGTAGAGGTTTATCCAATTCAGTTTAAATTAATAGATAACTCTATCTATTACATAGATAAAAATATTGAGATTATTCCAAAAGAAAACTCTAACTACTCAGTTATTAGTCAATTAAAGAAAACTCAAAGAATTGTGTAATTTATGAAGAGAAGTTAGATTAACTCAGCGAAATCGAACGCTAAAAAATGCAATAAGTCGAAGACTTAACCCTTCCAATAGTAGCGGAGTTTTAACGACTACTACTATTGAGACACAGAAATTTATTTTCTGTGTTACATTAAGGAAACACTGAAAGCTTTGCTTTCTGTGTCTCAAAATTCTTAGAGAGCTAAAGCTCTTAGAATTTTGGAAGCTCATAGTTAATCAACTTCTTGGAATATGGAGCAATTCTTAGTTTTCTTTTCAAGAGATGAGATAACTGAGTAGTTACTTTCAATTTGAGAATTTCTAACAACTAATTTTCAGCAATATGATCTTTTAATTTACTAACAATCATATCAATAGCGATTTTATTCTCTCCACCTCTAGGGATAATTATGTCAGCATAACGTTTACTAGGTTCACAAAACTCTAGATACATTGGTTTAACTGTAGTAAGGTATTGATTTTTAACAGATTCAAAACTTCTACCTCTCTCATTCATATCTCTTTCAATTCTTCTTAAAATCATCTCATCAGCATCAGTATCCACGAAAATTTTAACATCAAATAACTCTCTAATTTCAGGTACAGCAAAAATTAGGATTCCTTCAATAATTACTATTTTAGATGGGTTTATTTTAACTGTTCCCTCTTTTCTTGAATGAGTTGTAAAGTCATAAATAGGTCTTTCAATAGCTTTACCACTTTTAAGATCAATTAAGTGTTTTTTTAATAGGTCAAACTCTATTGAATCAGGGTGATCAAAATTTACTTGTGCTTTCTCTTCAATAGTCATATTTGTTAACTCTCTATAATAGGCATCTTGTTCAACTAAGACAGCATCCTCACTTTTGAAAGCTTTCACAAGATTGTTAGCTACAGTTGTTTTACCACTACCACTTCCTCCTGCTACTCCAATCAAAATACAATTTTTCATAATATTACTTCCTCCTCGTATAATATTTTCTCCCCGTTGAGATATTTTATCATATTTTTTAAAAAAAATGTTATAAATTTTTTTTGTTTGAAAAGTTTCATTTACAATAATGATCTTATCTATTATAATAATAGTATATTTTATAAAATAAAGGGAGAATTTTATGAAGGAAAACAAAAAATTTATACTTACTATATTTGGAATTATAGGTTTATATATAGCTATAATTACTACAACTGCTGGAATAACCAAAGAGATTGGACAGGAAAAGAATGAGGAAAAGGTTGAAAAAAAGATAGAGAAAGTTGTAACAGAAGAGGAAAATCAAGTTTTACCACTTAAAGAGGTAAAAATAGTTGAAAAGATCCCAGAAAAGAAATATGCATATACATTAAATTATAAAACCCCAGTTTATTCAGAGCCAAATGGTGAAATAAAAACTGATAGTTTGAAAAAAGCTGTTAGAGTTGAAACAATAGAGGAGAAAGTAGTTGAAACTCCAAGAGAGAAAAAGATAAAAAAAGAGGATGGAACTTATGAAATAAAAACTACTATAGAGAAAAGTTACTGGAAAAAAATAGTTTATGGAAAGAATAATGAGATGAGAGAGGGATGGATAAGAACAGGAAGTTTAACTGAAGATATCCATAGGGTAATTCCAACTAATTTGAGAAATGCTGATTTTACTCCAGTACTTAAAAAAGAGTATGCAAATAATCCGAGAGTTGATGTAAAGGGGATATATCTAACAGTAAATACTGCTGCTTCTAGTAAGAGAATAGATGATTTAATAGAGTTAGCAAAAAGAACTGGAATAAATGCCTTTGTTATAGATGTAAAAGAGGATTTTGGAAAGATGCTATTTAAAACTGAGGCTGAACTCAAATATATAGGAAAAAATGACAAAAGATACCCTATAAATGATATTCAAGCTTTTATGAAGAAGTTAAAGGATAACAATATCTATACTATAGCAAGAATAGTCTCTTTTAAGGATCCTACATATGCAGCAAAACATCCAGATAAAGCTATTATAAAAAGAGCAACTGGAAAACCATTTACTAATAGTGATGGAGTAATCTGGGTATCTCCTCATGATAGATATCTTTGGGAGTACAATATAGCAGTGGCTAAGGAAGCAGCAAAGGTTGGATTTAACGAGATACAGTTTGACTATGTAAGATTTCCAGCTTCAAATGGAGGAAAGTTAGATAAGGAACTAGATTATAGAAATAGTACTGGAGAGTCAAAACCAGAAACTATTCAAAAATATCTAAAATATGCTAGAAAAGAGTTAGAACCATTAGAGGTTTATATATCAGCAGATATCTATGGACAGGTTCCAAGTTCAAGTGATGATATGGGACTAGGGCAACATTGGGAAGTTATAAGTAATGAGGTGGATATAATCTCTCCTATGGCTTATCCAAGTCACTATGGAAGAGGGGTATATGGAATACCTGTTCCAGATGCACAGCCATATAAAACTATCTACTACACTACTTTAGATGGAATTAATAGAAACTATAATATAGATTATCCAGCACAGATCAGACCTTGGTTACAAGCTTTTACAGCCAAATGGGTAAAGGGATATATTCCATATGGAAAAGAGGAGATAGAGGCTCAGGTAAAAGCACTTGAAGATCTAGGAATTAATCAGTACCTATTGTGGAGTCCAACAAATAGATATGGGATTATAGAATAATAAAATCACACATATGTTTTCTTTAAAAAACTATTTTAAAAATTAGGATTATATGGTACAATATGAAATAGTTCTAATATAGGAGTTGAGAATTTGGAAGGGATAATCAATGTAAATAAGCCCAGTGGAATAACATCTTTTGATGTGATAAGAGTTTTGAGAAAGTTATTGAAAGAGAAAAGAATAGGGCATACAGGAACATTAGATCCTTTAGCTGAAGGAGTCTTAGTAGTTTGTTTAGGTAGGGCTACTAGATTGGTTCAAGATATAGAGGGGTATGCTAAGGTATATACTGCTGGTTTTGAACTGGGATATAGAACAGATACCTATGACATAGAGGGAAAAATTCTAGAGGAGTCAGAGAAAAAATCTGCAACTTATGAGGAGTTAGAGAAGTGTTTAAAAAATTTCATAGGGGATATTAAACAGGTTCCACCTATGTATTCAGCTCTTAAGGTAGATGGACAAAAACTCTATGATCTTGCTAGAAAAGGTATCGAAATTGAGAGAAAGGCTAGGGATATCCATATTGACTTTATTGAAATTCTAGAGTTTGATGGGATTAAAGGAAAGATAAAATGTGGAGTTTCAAAGGGAACCTATATTCGTTCTTTAATAGATGACTTAGGAAAAGAGCTGGGAACACTGGCTACTATGACATCTCTGCTTAGAGAAAAAGTAGGAGATTCTGAAATTGCTCAAGCTTTCACTTTAGAAGAGATAGAGAAACTATCTAGTGAAGGAAGGGAAGATTTTCTTCAAAGTGTTGAGGAGTTTTTTATATATCCTAAAACAAGTATAGATAATGGAAAAAATCTTACACTATTTTTAAATGGAAATACCATAAGACATAGAGCAGATGATGGTAGATATAGAGTTTATTGTGAGGATAGATTCTTAGGTTTAGCAAATGTAAATAATAACTTATTAAAAGGGTATAAATATTTTTAACCCGAGGAAGGAAGAATAATGAAAATAAAAAACATAGCAATTATTGCCCATGTTGACCACGGTAAAACAACACTAGTGGACTGTCTTTTAAGACAAGGGGGAGCTTTTGGTTCTCACGAATTAGAAAAAGTAGAAGAGAGAGTAATGGACTCTAACGACATTGAAAGAGAGAGAGGAATAACTATCTTCTCTAAAAATGCTTCTGTTAGATACAAAGATTACAAAATCAATATTGTAGACACTCCAGGACATGCTGACTTTGGAGGAGAGGTACAAAGAATTATGAAAATGGTTGACTCTGTTGTACTTCTAGTAGATGCTTTTGAGGGACCAATGCCTCAAACTAAATATGTTCTTAAAAAAGCTTTAGAGCAAGGACATAGACCAATAGTTGTAGTAAATAAAGTGGATAAACCAAATGCAAGACCAGAAGATGTATTATACATGGTTTACGAGTTATTTATTGAATTGAATGCTAATGACTTACAACTTGAATTCCCAGTTGTATATGCTTCAGGAAAAGGTGGATTTGCTAAGAGAAACTTAGAAGATGAAAGTTCTGATATGACTCCATTATTTGAAACTATCCTTGAGCATGTAGAGGATCCAGAGGGAGACGACGACAAACCTATGCAATTCTTAATAACAAACATAGCTTATGACAACTATGTTGGAAAGTTAGCAGTAGGAAGAATCCATAATGGTATTGTGAGAAGAAACCAAGATGTTATGCTTATAAAAAGAGATGGAAAGATGATAAAAGGAAAAATCTCTGTACTTTATGGATATGAAGGATTAAAAAGAGTCGAGATTCAAGAGGCACATGCTGGAGATATAGTTTGTATAGCTGGTATAGATAATATAGATATTGGAGAGACATTAGCTGATATAAATGAGCCAATAGCTCTACCATTAATAGATATAGATGAGCCAACTCTAGCTATGACATTTATGGTAAATGATTCTCCATTTGCTGGAAAAGAGGGAAAATTTGTAACTTCAAGACATATCTGGGAAAGACTTCAAAAAGAGTTACAAACTAACGTAAGTATGAAAGTAGAAGCAACTGATACTCCAGATGCATTTGTTGTAAAAGGAAGAGGAGAACTTCAACTTTCTATATTACTAGAGAATATGAGAAGAGAAGGATTTGAAATCCAAGTATCTAAGCCAAGAGTTCTTATGAAAGAGCAAGATGGAAAGAGACTTGAGCCGATTGAGATGGCACTTATTGACGTAGATGATAGTTACACAGGAGTAGTTATTGAGAAAATGGGTATAAGAAAAGGGGAAATGGTATCTATGATACCTGGAACTGATGGATATACTCGTTTAGAGTTCAAAGTACCAGCAAGAGGACTTATTGGATTTAGAAATGAATTCTTAACAGATACAAAGGGAACAGGAATATTAAACCACTCTTTCTATGACTATGAGCCACATAAGGGAGAGATTCCTACAAGAAGTAGAGGAGTACTTATTGCAACTGAGCCAGGAGTAACTGTAGCTTATGCATTAAATAATATTCAAGATAGAGGAACTCTATTCTTAGATCCAGGAATTCCTGTATATGAGGGAATGATAGTTGGAGAGCACAGCAGAGAGAATGACCTTGTAGTAAACGTATGTAAAACTAAAAAACTTACAAATATGAGAGCTGCAGGAAGTGATGATGCTGTAAAATTAGCTCCACCTAGAAAATTTACTTTAGAGCAAGCATTGGATTATATAGCTGATGATGAGCTTGTAGAAGTAACTCCTGAGAATATCAGATTAAGAAAGAAATATCTGAAAGAGGGAGAGAGAAGAAAATATGAAAAGAGAAATGAAGAGTAATATATTTAAAAATATTTGTTTTTCTTTAATCCTGTTACTATTTACAAGTTGTAGCTTTTTTCAAAATAGAGAGAAAAATATTGCTACACCAGATATGGTATATACAGCAATTTTTCTAGATGATTCATATAATTTGAATAAATATCTATCTGAGGGATTTCCTGTGGATTATAGAGATCCCTCAAATAAAACTTTACTTATGAGTATAGTAGAAAGTAATAGTTTAAAATCTTTAGATGTAATTTTAAATAAAGGTGTCAATCTAGAGTTGAAAGATGATAGAGGAAGAACAGCTATATTCTATGTAAGAAGTTTAGAAGCTCTAAAAAAATTAGTAGAGATAGGAGCTGATAAAGATGTAGTTCTTAATGATGGGACTCCTCTGTTTACATATTTTCTTAAGGATAAATCTATTTTATACTCATTGTACTTAATAGAAAAAGGAAGTAACTATACCTTAGAAGATGAGGATGGATGGAACTCTCTATTTTGGGCTGTTGTTATTGGAAATAGTGATATTGTAAGGGCTCTAAGAGAGGATGGAGCAGATTTTTTAATTCAGGATATGAAAGGAAACTCTCCTATATATTATGCTTATGATGAGAAGATACTTTTGGAACTTTTAAATGTTCCAAATTACAATTTAAATCTTAAAAATAAGCAGGGAGAAAATATTTTAGGAGAGGTTTATTTAAGAGCTGTAGCCAATGGTTATCTAGAGGTAGTAAAGAAACTTTTGGAGTTAGGCGTAAATCCAAGATATATATCCTATGGTGACTCAGCTATTTCCATAGCTAAAGAGAGAGAAAATTTAGAAATGATAAAATTTTTAAATGATAACAATATAAAATAAAGAATTTACAAAAGTAAAAAAAATAGTAAAATATATGTATAAGATAAAAAAGGAGGGAGAAAGATGAAGATAAAAAGATTGTATCTACTATTGATATTTCTATTTTCAATACTGATAACAAATTTACACTATTCAGATTCTAGACCTCCTTTAGTGGACAAAAATACAACAAGAAATTTGATTATTTTAGCTGATAATCTAGAAAAACCTAGTGAAAATTTAATCCCATTGGATATGTCTGATACAGATCACTCCTTTGTAGTAAGTGATAATTACAAAGATATTGTACCTATATTCTTAGGACTGATATTAAGTGTACTACAGTTATTAAGAGGATCTAATAGATATATTCTTCTAAAAAGAGTACGAGGACTTTATGGAATAGTATTTTGGGATAGGAAACGGATAATGTTAAATTAAAAATTCCTTCAGAATTTAAAAAATTACTTAAAATATGGAGGAAATGAGAGATGTTAACATTAGAAGAGAGAATTGAACTAGAGGAATTAGAGAGATTAAATAAAAAGTTTTCACCTAGAGAAAATAGAGAGTTAGAGGATAAATATGAGTATGATAATAGAGTAGGAGCTATGACTCTTTTAGTTTCATACTGTGGAATAGGAGTATTTTTCCTGTATAAGTTAGCAGAGTTATTACTTTCAAAGATTTAAAAAATATTTCAAAATAGAAAAGGCTGTTGCAAAAATTTGTAACAGCCTTTTCTATTAAAACTTAAAAAATATATCTAAAGTTTCCTCGTCAGTAGGATCACCAAATCTTGAACCGATAATAAAAACAATTACACTAACTAAAAGTACAGGAACGATATTGTGCATTCCAAAGAAACTTAATTTACATACAGTCAGGTATATAAAAGTTATAAATCCAAAGATCATAGAAGCTATAGCTCCAGTAGCATTGGCTTTTTTCCAAAATAGTCCAAAGACAATAGAGCAGAAAAAAGTAGCTTCAAGCCCTGCAAAGGCAAAAAGATTTATCCAAACTAAAAGATCAGGTGGATTTAGTGACAGTAAAAAGACTATGATTCCAAATCCAAGTGATGTCATAAAAGATAGTTTTTTTATCTTTTCAATGGGAGCCTCTTTATTTATATAGTGAAGGTATAAGTCCTTAACTATTGTAGCAGATGTCATAATAAGTAGAGAGTCCACTGTGGACATAATAGCTGCTAAAGGTCCACCTATAAATATTCCTGCAAGAACAGGATGTAGATTTTTTAATGCAAGGATAGGAATTATCTTATCTCCGACATCTACATTAGGTTCAACTGCCATTCCCATAACTCCAACTAGATGCATACCTAACATAAGTAACCCCACCACAGAAGTTCCAATAATCATAGCTCTATGCAAAGATTTACTATCTTTAAATCCCATACATCTAACTGCAGTAGATGGATATCCTAAAAGTCCAATTCCAACTAAAACCCAGAAAGACAGGATAAAAGGTTTTGCTATATTTCCATTTGATGTAGGAGTTAGCATCTCTGGGTGTGTCTTAGCAATAGTTAGCATGATGTTCTCCATTCCATCACCTTTTTGTAAGATAACATAGAATAGAACACCAGTTGCTATCAACATTATCACTCCCTGTATAGCATCAGTAATAGCTACTGCTCTAAAACCACCAAAAGAGGTATAGGCAGTTACTACTCCAGAAAATACAACAAGTCCAATTATATATGAGTGTCCTGTAACAGTTTCAAAAAGTCTTGCTCCCCCAACAAATTGAGCAACAATAGTCCCTATAAAAAATATCAACATAGTTATAGAGGAGAATATTACTACTGCATCACTTTTATACCTAGCTCTAAGGAGATCTATAATAGTTACTCCATTTATTCTTCTAGATATAATTGCAAGCTTTTTTCCAATGATACCAAGGGTAAAAAAAGCTGTGGGAACTTGAATACAAGCAAGTAATACCCAACCAAGTCCAAGTTTGTAAGCAATTCCAGGACCACCTATAAAGGAACTAGCTCCTACATAGGAAGCTATTATAGTCATAGCTAAAACAAATCCTCCCATATGCCTACTTCCAATAAAGTACTCTTCAGTAAAATTTACATCATTACTATGCTTAATTTGGTTTACCTTATAAGCAATTCCCAACATAAGTAAAAGGTATATGACAATAGGTATTAGAGTTAGCATTCTTTTTCCTCCTCAAGTGATATATCTTTAAAAACAAATTTTACAACTATAAATACTAAAATATTTATAACTATAAGTCCAAGAACACAAGAGTAGAAAAACCACTCAGGAAGTCCAAGGATATATTTAAAGTTTTCTACATCCTCACTATTAGAGTGAATATATGCAAAGTAGTACCACCAACAAAAGTAGAAAATATATAGAAGAACAGTTGCTAAAACCTCTTTGTTGATCTGTTTTAATCTCATAGGTTCACCTCTATAAATTAAAGTATTTTTCCAAGTAATCAGCTACCCCATGCTCTGTATTAGAAAGTGTAACTGTGGTAAAAAGCTCTTTTAAAAGATCTTGTGCATTTGACATAATAACAGGGTGTCCAACAGTTTTTAGCATCTCTATATCATTTTCTCCATCTCCAAAAGCCATGAAATCATTAGGAGTAAGGTTGAAAATTTTAGCAAGATTTTCTATACCAGTTCCCTTAGTACAATTTTTAGGAGCTATATCTAAACATGTAGGTTGAGATATCATAATTTCAGCTAAATCAGAAAATTTTTCTTTTAAAATAGCTGCAATCTTACTTACAACTTCAGGATTTTCATCTTGTACAATAATCTTATTTAACTCAGGAGAATCTTCCTCTTTATCTAAAGCTATCTCTGTAAAAAGAGGTCTGCTTACAAAATCCTCTACATTCTCATCTTTGCTATGATAGAAGTATTCGTTAAGAAAGGCACTGTAAAATAGATTGTTGGCTCTAATCTCTTTTAAAATAGCAACAGATACATCTTTAGGGATTCTCTCTTCAAAAATACACTTCCCTTGAGGATTGTATATATTAGCACCATTATTACAGATAAGGTATGGACTGATTTTAAAATGATGAAGAAATCTCTCTACCCCCTGTCTTCCCCTTCCAGTGGCAATGGCAAAATTTACACCTTTATTAGTTAATTTCTCAATTGTTTCTACTGTGTAATCACTGATAACATTGTGAGAATATAAAAGTGTTCCATCTAAGTCTGATACTACAAATTTCATTAAAAAATCACCTCAATAGTTTAGTCTATTGATATTCTACACTAAAAATGGGAAATAGAAAAGAGAAAAAGTAGTTATACTTTCTTTTTTCTAATTTGAATGGTATAATATCACAAAGGAGTGATATTTATGGATGAAAAAAAAGTAGTTGATATAAAGAGTATTTTTAAAAATAAAACTTTAGACAATAAAGAAATAAAATTAAAAGCAGAAAAACTTATGAAGAAAAATATAACTGCTATGAGATATCTTCAAGATAAGTAGGAAAATTGGCTGTATTTTTAGTTGATATGCTAGAAGAAAAGATGACCAAAGAAGATGTCCAGAAATGGATAGAGAAGCAATTAAAGTCTAAAATATAGAGAATATAAATATAATAAAGAAAGCTGAGTAAAACATTTAAAATGTCTACTCAGCTTTTTCTAGATTATTTAATTTTTATTAACTTAAATGAAAATGGTTGAATTTTTAGATTTGAATAAAGCTCTTGATTATCAAATAAATCTATAAATTGACTTGTATTAATAGTATTAGCTAAGTCAAGAGAAACCTCATTTTCTGAGTTATTGATAATTAAAATAGTATTATTTTTTTTCATCATAATAACTTTATCATTATCAGCTTTTAACCATTCTATATTGTTTATTTGAAAATCTGGATTTTCTTTTCTAATTTTTATAAGTTGTTGCATAAATTTATAAGTTTCTTTTTCTTTGTTTTTTTCAGACCAATCCATACATTTTCTATTTAATTCAGAACCCATTCCTTTTCTTCCAGAAAGTCCAATCTCAGTTCCATAGTAAATACATTGTCCTCCAGTTTGGAAAAACATTAACATAAAAGCTAATTTAAATTTATTAATATCTTCATTTAGAAAACTCATAACTCTAGTAGTGTCATGACTATCAAGTAGATTGAAGTTAACTTCGTTAACATTAAGAGGATAACTTAGTAATGTTTTATTTATAGCATACTTAAATTCTAATCCAGATGTTTGATTAAAGGCTATGAAATCTAGGATAGCATCAGATACAGGATAATTCATAACAGCATCAAATTGATCTCCTCTAAGCCAAGGAAGGCTATCATGCCAAATTTCTCCAACTATATATAGATCTTTTTTTATCTTTTTTAATTCCTCTCTAAATTCTCTCCAAAATTTATGATCTATTTCATTACAAACATCTAGTCTCCAACCATCAATATCAAATTTTTCGATCCAATATTTAGCAACATCTAAAAGATATCTTCTACACTCTGGATTTTCAACATTTAACTTAGGCATAGTATGTACATCTGCAAAAGTTTCATAGTTAAGATTTTTAAAATCCCATTCTTTTAGTGGTTTATCCTCATATACTGGGAACTTTTTAATTACAAACCAATCTGCATATTTAGAATTTTCTCCTTTTTCTACTACATCTTTCCAATAAGGAAATTCACTACCTACATGGTTGAAAACAGCATCTAGCATAATTTTAATTCCCTTACTATGTGCTTTGTCAACAAGTTTTCTAAAAATTTCATCATCTCCAAAATGTGGATCAATTTTATAATAGTCTATTGTATCATATTTGTGGTTTGTCTTACCATAAAAGATAGGACAAAGATATATTCCAGTAATACCCAATTCTTCTAAATAATCTAATTTATCATAGATACCATATAGATCTCCTCCCATAAAGTTATTTGAAAGTGGGATGCTTCCCCATTCTTCAACATTTTTAGGAGATATACTAGGATTACCATTACAAAATCTTTCTGGAAAAATTTGATACCATATGGTATTTTTTGCCCATTCAGGAGCATCTAGTACATCTTTTCCGTTTAAGTATGGGAAAGCAAAGAAATTGGGAAGATAGCTTAGTTTTGTTTCGTCACTTTCATCGTCATTTAAAACTTCAATTTTCTTTTCTCCAAATAGTATTTTTTCAGAATCGTTTTCTAATATGAAAGCATAACGAGCTCTTTTCTTTTCAGGTTTGAAGTCTAAAAACCAATAGTCGAAGTATTCAGTTTCAGCTTCTTTAATCATTGGATAATCATGTGCTCCTATCCAACCCATAGCATCTTTTCCAGATAGATCTCCACCTGCAAGACCACCTACAGCCCATTCATAAGGATCACCAATTCTAAGATATGCTTTTTTTATTTCACCTTTTTTAGTTCTAACTCTTAAATGAAGAGTTTCTTTATCGTATGCATATGCATAATTACTTTTAGGAATATGAAGTATTGCTTCTCTTGTAATCATTCTTAAAATAGTAAGATAAGGTTCTTCCTTATACTTACTTCCTCCTTCTTTTTAGAAATTGTATTAAAATTAGTATTTATAGTAATTTTTACTGTTACTCCTTAACTGCTCCACTTACAAGTCCTTTTGCTATGTACTTTTGAAGGACTATGAAAAATATTGAAATAGGAATTGCTACAATAATTGCTCCAGCTGTAAAAAGGGTATATTGATCTCCAGAATTTTTAGCAATCCATTCAAATATTCCCATAGCAAGAGTCTTTTTTTCAGGACTTCTTAAAATTAATGTTGGGAATATAAAGTCAAGCCAAGGACCAATGAAACCTGTTAATCCTACAAAAACTAAGATAGGCTTAGCTAATGGTAAAATTATCTTGGTAAAGATAGTGAAGTGTCCTGCTCCATCTGTTTTGGCTGCTTCATCAAGAGATTTTGGTAAAGCATCAAAATAACCTTTTACTAACCAAGTATCAAAAGGAATTCTAGAACCAGTATATACTAGTATCAATCCTAAGTATGTATCAATCAAATTCATTTTAATCAATAGAATAAAGATAGCAGTCATTGATAAAAATGAAGGAAACATCTGTAAAATTAACATATTCATCATAATTTTTCTTTTCATAGAGAAATTATATCTAGAAAAAATATAAGCTGTTAATGTCGTTAAAAATAATCCAACAATTGTATTAGCAATAGCTATCTTTAAAGTATTCATAAACCATCTTGGATATTCAGTTTCAAAGAACAATTCTTTATAATGATCCAAAGTAAAATTAAAATTAGTAAGTGAAACTGAAAACATTGAAGTTCCCTCTTTAAAAGAAGTTAATACTGTCCAAAGAACTGGAATTAAAATAGTTAAAGCATATATAATAAAGAATAAATATATAATAACATTTAAGAAATCTATTCTTTTTTTCATTTTACATTCCCTCCTCATTAAAAGATTTCATTTTAGAAAACTGCCATTTAGCAATTAATGATAGGAAGATAAAAATTAATATTGAAATAACAGCAGCCATATTGTATTGTTGGAAATCTAAAGTTAATTTATATATCCAAGTGATTAAAATATCTGTATGACCAGCAAAACGGTAATCAGCATTAATAGGACCTCCATTTGTAAGTAGGAAAATTGCTCCAAAGTTATTAAAGTTATGAGCAAATGAAAGTATAAGTGATGGTGCAGTTTGAGCTAATATTAATGGTAAAGTAATAAATCTAAATTGTTGAAATTTAGAAGCTCCATCAATTTCACTTGCTTCATATATATCATCAGATACATTAGTCAAAGCACTTGTTATAAGTAACATGAAATAAGGTGCTCCTATCCATGTATTAACAGCTATAACTGTAAATTTTGCCCAAGATGGATCGGATAAAAATGGAATTGGAGAAAATCCTAAACTCTGTAAAAATATATTAACAGGACCTATTCCATTAAATAGTATTCTAAAAACTAAAGTAGATACAAAAGATGGAATAGCATATGGAAGAATAAATAAAAATCTCCAACCACCTTTAAATTTAATATTTTTCTTATTTAAGCATATAGCTAATAAGAAACCAAAAGAATAAACAATTATAGTAGCAAGAGCAGCCCAAGTAAAAGTCCAAGTACCTACACCTATAAAAGTTGATGACCAAATTTTTAATTTAAAAATATTAATAAAATTTTTTATTCCTACCCAATCTACTAGGTTTTTAGGAGGAATATTATTTGGTGCAGAATAATTTGTAAAGGCTACACATATTGTAATCAATATTGGAAGTATTATAAAAAACATTACTAAAAAACTAGAAGGAATTAGAGCTCCTACTGGAAAGTATTTATCATAAAATTTAGTAATTTCTTTTTTAACACCTTGAGATTGTAAAATAGGTAAATTTCTAGCCTCTCTAATATTGTAAATATAAACTCCTAAGAATATTAGAAGTATAAAGAGGTTTATAATACCATCTACTAATATATTAATAGAGTGATGACCTTGAATAATTTCAAAACCAACTCTTTTTTGAACTTGAGTTCCAAGTGAAATTAATAATTTAAGTGAATTGAATATTTTACTAAAATTTAAAATAAAAATTAATTGTATGATTAATAAAAATATTCCTCTAAAATAGTATTTTTTTAATATTTGAGTTCCTCCCATTATCAAAACTGACAATGGGAGGAAGGGTTTATTATTTAAATTTTTCATAGATTTCCCCTTTGTTAAGATTATTGTATATTAATTTGTTCTTCAATTACCTTTTTAGATTGTTTTAAAACCTCATCTATATCTCTGTTATTATTCCAAATTTCAGAAATAGCAGCATTCATAGGTTCCCAAATATATCCCATCTCAGCAATTGAAGGCATTGGAGTAGCACTCTTTTCTTGTTTGATTAATTCGGCTACAAATTGATCAGCTTGAACTTCAGGATGATTTAGCAAATTTTTATGAACAGGAGCCTGTCCAGTTAATCTAAATCTTTCTAGTAACATCTCTTCACTTGACATAAATTGTGCAAATAATTGAGCTGCTTTTGGATACTTAGTAAATGATGAAACAGTAAGCATCTTTACTGTTGAAAATGGAGTTAAATTTTTTCCATCAAAAGTTGGAAGAGCAGTAACACCTACATTTAATCCAGAATCTTCTAAAAATCTTTTTCTTGCCCAAGGACCAGATATAGTAGTAGCAACTAACTCTTCAAGGAATAATCCTTCAGCTATTTGGCTATTTGCCACATCAGCTGTATTTTCAACAGTAGCCTTTTTTAAAGTAAGGAGCTTCTCCATTCCTTTTTTAAACTCCTCATTCGCTATTCCAATATCTTGTGAATTAGTTCCATTGTTACCAAATTCATATCCACCATACATACCTATAAAGGCTCTAGATTGATAATAATCAGCTATTCCCCAAGCTAAAGCAAATTGATATTCTTCTGGATTATTAAAAGTTTTTGCAAATTCTATAATCCCTTCAAAAGTATTTGGTTTAGAAATAAGATCTTTATTATAGTACATAAGTAAAGTCTCAAAACTATATGGGAATCCATAAATAACTCCATTGACATCAGTAGAGGCTGTAATAGCACTAGTTAAAAAATTATTTTTTAAATCTTCTGTACTAACTAGATTCTCCATAATTACTCCAGAAACGATAGCTTTACCAAGTACATCATGAGTCATACTGACTACATCACCTACTTCAATAGTTCCTCCATCTTGAACTAATAATCTAAAGGAATCAAGAATACCAACAGGTTCATGTACTACTTTTAAGTTAAGATCTTTGTACTTTTCAGTAAATTTTTTAGCTCCTAATTCAAATAGTTCTTTTTCCCCAGGATCATTTGCCCATACTTTTATAACTGCGTTTTTTTCTGGAAGGATTTCTGTAGTTGTTTGTGCAACTGCTTCCTTTGCTCCACAAAAAAGTGAAAGAGATAAACAAGTTCCTAAAATTAGTTTTTTCATAATTTAATCACCTTTTATTCCATTTTTATTTTAGTAGTCTTAATATTACTACTACTATATAATAAGATATTTTTGTAAATTTGTCAAACATTTTTTTTGATAAAAAAACAAAAAATAACTTGACAAATTTAATAAAATTAATATATAATTTAGAAGTCTTTTTAAGACTACTAAAATGTTTGGGAGGATAGAAAAATGAAGTATCATTCAAAGTTAGCATTGTTATTATTAATTGGAACGTTATCACAAGTTTCTTATTCAAAGGTAAAAGAGAATGTAGAGAGAGATATTACAGAAAACCCTTTTGAAATAATTGAAAGTGAAGGATTTGCCGATGTTAATA
This sequence comes from Fusobacterium sp., assembly GCA_019410665.1. Taxonomy (GTDB): domain Bacteria; phylum Fusobacteriota; class Fusobacteriia; order Fusobacteriales; family Fusobacteriaceae; genus Fusobacterium_A. Next base: position 8,600 of record DXSD01000002.1, on the reverse strand, counting down.
ATTCTAAAAAAGAGGGATTAACAATTTCAGGAGGAATTGGACCACAATTTATTTATGAGTACAAGAATGAAAAAATGTGGGGAGAAAATAAAAGTTATCAATATAGTCCATTTCTAGGTTATTTTTCATTGCCAGACTATGGATTTTCAACAACTTTTGAAATAAAAAGAGCTATTAATAAATGGACATCAAAAGGAAGTTCAGAGGAACAAGTAAATAAATCATGGGAGTATGAATTTAATCCAAGATATTATATAGGGTATTATTTAGGAGCTCCAACAGATTTAATTGGAAATATTACTATAATGGATCAAGATCAACATGGTGGAGGGACTTACAAAGAATTTGAATATTCTATAGGATTAGCACAAAGTCGTAAAAATTTATATAGTGAAATAAAAGTGGGAAGAAAAACTATTGAAGTTAAAAATAAATGGGATGATGAAACACAAGAAACAAATATATATGAAATGACACTAAAACCTTATATTCAAAGAGATAAATTCCAATATGAAATAGAATTATATGGATTATATGAAGATTATTGGAAAAGTAAGGAAAATTGGACAGAAAGTTATTTAGAACTTCATGCTACACCGGGAATTATCTATGATTTTGGAGGTGGAAAGAAATTATCATTTAGAACAGAATTAGGGAAGAAAACAGAGAAATATGTAAAATCAACAAGAGAAGTTGATACTTATTATTGGAAAGCAACTTTAGGATATGAGTTTATGGTAACAGAAAATATAGCTGGATTAATTGAATTAGAATATGAAAGAGATTCTAAAAAACCAAATAATTCTGCTGAAGAAAAGATTTCAATAAAAAAAGTTACAGCAGCACTCAATTACAGATTTTAATTTAAGGATAGTTAAATATGAATATATTAGAAACAAATTTATATAGTCCAGAATTAAATATTTTAAAAAAAATAAGGATTTATCTTCCAAAAAGTTATTTAAATAGTGATAAAAGATACTCAGTTTTATATATGCATGATGGACAAAATCTTTTTTCAAATTCTATAAATAGTTTTGGTGGTAAAACTTGGGAAGTTGATAAGATTTTAGAGAAATATGAAGAAAAGGGAGTAGAGCTTATTGTTATTGGAATGGATAATACAATTTTACCAAATGAAAGATATAATGAGTATTCTCCTTGGATAAATTCAGTTCTTCCAGTTATAAAAGAGCATAATAAGATAGTAGGAGATATAGGAGGTAAGGGAGAAAGATACTCTAATTTTGTAATTAAAACTTTAAAACCTTATATAGACTCTATGTTTAGAACTTTACCTGATTATGAAAATACCTTTATAGCAGGAAGTTCAATGGGAGCTTTTATATCATTATATATAGCATTAGAAAATCCTAATATTTTTTCAAAGGTTGGACTATTTTCAATTGCAACATGGTTTGCTGAAAAAGAGATGCTAAATTTTATAGAAACTAAAGATATTCCCAAAGATATGAAAATATATTTAGATATTGGAACAAAAGAAACAAGTTGTGATTCAATTTTAGAATTTTCTAAAATATATTTAGATGGTTTTGAAAAAGTAAGAGAAAGTATTATAAAAAAGATAGATAAAGATAATTTTTTAGATATTATAGAAAAGGAAGCAGAGCATAATGAAACTGCTTGGAATAGAAGATTTCCTATATTTTTAGATTTTATTTTAAAATAAATGGTATAATTATATAAAAAATAGTGAGGAATTCTGGAGGTATCATGAGAGATATATTAACAGTAGAAGAGATTGCAGAAATATTAGAAGGAAAGATAATAGGAGATAAAGATTATAAGATAGAGAAGGTATCATTACTTTTAAAAGGAGATGATAAGTCACTATCAATATTAAAAGAAAAGAAAGATTATAAAGATTTAGATAAAAGCAACTCAAAAGTGATAGTATGCGATCAGGATATCTCTAGATTATATCCCAATAAGATTTTTATAATTATGAAAAAGGTAAATCCATATCATTTAAATAATCTATTTAGAATTTACAAATATAAAAAATATAATCTATTTAATAGGGAAAATACAAGTAAAGAAAGAGATATTTATATAGGACAAGATGTAAAGATAGGAAAAAATTGCTTATTTATGCCAGGAGTAAGGATTATGAATGGTGTTGAGATAGGCGATAATGTTTGTATTCACTGTAATACAGTTATAAAAGAGGGAACAAAGATAGGAAATAATGTTTTAATTGATTCAAATTGTTCAATAGGAAATTATAGTTTTGAATATGTTTGGGATGGCGAAGAATTTATAAGATTAGAAAGTGTTGGAGAAGTTATAATAGAAGATGATGTAGAGATTGGATCTAATACAACTATAGATAGAGGAACAATAGGAAATACGATTATAGGTAAAAGAACTAAAATTGATAATTTAGTCCAAATAGGACATGAAGTAGAAATAGGGAAAGATTGTATAATTGTATCTCAAACTGGAATAGCTGGTTGGGTAAAAATAGGTGATAGAGTTGCTTTACATGGACAAAGTGGAATAAGAGGAGGAGTAGAGATAGGACACAACTCTGTTGTTCAGGCTCAAGCAGGAATAACAAAATCAATAAAACCTAATAGTATTGTAACAGGATTTCCAGCGGAAAATAAAAATGAATATTATAAAAAACAGGCAGTTATAAATAAAATAATAAAAAAATATAAAGAAATAGAAAATGAAAAAGAGGAAAGTAAAAGTATAAAAAGTAGATTAAGAGATTTTTTTAATAAAATTTAAGGAGGAATATTGGAAATGAAAAAATTAATGTTTATGGTATTAACTTTTGTGATGATGTTTTCATTAACTAAAATTGAAGTAGAAGCAGCAAGAAAACCAGATAGATATATAAATGTACATTATAAAAGAAAAGATGCTGATTATGATAAATTCAGATATATTTGGTTATGGGGAGATACAACAGAACCAGGTTTAAAATGGCCACAAGGAAGAATGGCAAATGGAAAAACAGAGTTTGGAGTTCTTTTTAAAGTTCCTCTTAGAAAAAATGCTAAATATCTAGGAATGATTTTAATGGACGACAAGGGAAATAAAGATATGGGAGATAAAATTGCAGAAAATTTAAAAGATGTATCAAATATCTTCCTATATCAAGGAGATAATACTATATATCTTTCACCAGTTAAAGATTATAAATTTCCAGATAAAATAGTAAATGTAGACAATACATCATTATAAAATTCAACTACTCTCTCTTAAAATATAGAGGGAGTAGTTTAGTTTAATTAAAATTAATAGCTATGGGGGTACTATGAGAACAAAATATATGCGTGAAAGTCTATTTAAAGATAGAATAGAAAAACTTTTGAGTTTTATAGAAAATTATAGGTATTCAGAAGAAATCTTCTTAAATAATTTATTATATGGAGAGTGTATAATAGATTCAGAAACCACTAACTCTTTTTCTGATACAGGAGTAATTTATAAAAAGTTAAATGCTGGAGATGTGTATAGTGGGTATGACAAATATTGGTGGGTAAAAGTTGAGAATTTTATTGTACCAAATTGGAAGAATAAAAAAATAATAGCAAGAATTTTTTATCAGAAGCAAACTGATGAATGGGATAAAGGAACAGAAGGGTTGGTTTTATTAAATGATCAACCTTGGCAAGGAATAGATCAAAATCATTTAGAGATTTACTTACCAAATGAGATTTGTAATAAGGAATTAAATTTAAAAATTAGATATTGGACAGGAGCTCATAATCATGATATTAAACACCATAAATTTTATTTTGCTAAAATAGGGATATTAAATGAAAAATGTGATAAATTATATTTTTTAGTAAAAAATATCAAAAAGACAGTTGAGTTAGCAGAGTTAAATGAAGGAGAAGCAGTAGAATTAATAAAAGTTTTAGACAGATTACATAGACTGTTAATTTTAGATAAATATTCAGACGAAAAAGTGGAAGAAGGAATAAAATTATTAGAGAGTGTCTTGAAGAAAAAAGAAAGTGATACTTTACCAAGTGTAAAGATAGTAGGTCATACTCATATTGATGTTGCTTGGCAATGGAGATTTAAACATACTCATGAAAAAGCATTGCGTTCTTTTTCGACAGTTATGAGATTAATGGAGCTTTATCCAGAATATAAATTTTTACAAAGTACTCCTCAATTATATGAGTATATTAGAAATGATTATCCACAATTATTTGAAAATATAAAAGAGAGAATAGCAGAAAAACGTTGGGAATGTGAAGGTGGAATGTGGGTTGAAGCTGATTGTAACATACCTAGTGGAGAAAGTTTAGTTCGTCAATTTTTATATGGAAAAAGATATTTTAGAGAGAATTTTAACTATGAGAGTAAAATACTATGGTTGCCAGATGTTTTTGGATATAACTGGGCTTTGCCACAAATAATGAGAAAAAGTGGAATTGATTATTTTATGACAACTAAAATTAGTTGGAATCAATATAATCGTATGCCAAATGAAACTTTTATTTGGAGAGGAATAGATGGAAGTGAAGTATTAACCCATTTTATAAATACCCCAGAAGAGGGATTAGATGCAGACAATATTTTTAGAACATATAATGGGATGGTAACTGCCTTTACTGTAAAAAAAATGTGGGAAGATTATACAAATAAAGAGTTAAATAACACTCTTTTAAATTGTTATGGTTATGGAGATGGTGGTGGTGGAGTTAATCGTGAAATGTTAGAAAATGCCAGAATCTTAAATGAGTTACCAACTCTTCCAAAAGTTCAGCAAAGTTTTGCATTAGATTATTTTGAAGAATTAGAAAGAAAAGTTATTGAAAATAAAGACTATCTTAATACATTGGATGGAGAGTTATATTTTGAATTGCATAGAGGAACATATACATCACAGGCATTTATAAAGAAAGAAAATCGTAGATTAGAATATAAGTTTAGAAATTTTGAAATTTTATCTGTTGATAGAGCTATACAAGAGAAAAATTTTAAATGGTTTAATGGAAAAGAATATGATGAAAAATATAAAAAAATGTTAACTAATCAGTTCCATGATATAATTCCAGGAACAAGTATTAAAGAAGTATATGATGATGTAAGGGATATTTGTTATGAATTGAATAATTATTTAGATGAGAAAATAGAAGAATTGGTAACAGCTAATTTTGTAACTGATAGATATACCTTAATAAATTTAAATGGAAATCAATTTGATGGATTAGTTAATATAGAAAATAAAAAAGAAGGATATTTTACTTATAATGGTAAAAAATTGTTGGCAAGTAAAACAGAAAATGGATATAAAGTAGCAGTAATAATTCCAGCTTTAGAATCTATTATAATAGATTTTACTCCTAAAAAGAATGAGGTAATTGAAGATAAAGTATTTATATTTGATGGTGAAAACTTAACTACACCTTTTTATAATGTAAAATTTAAAAATGGTATTATATCAGAATTGTATGATAAAATTAATAGACGTCAAATCTCAGCAGGAAATTTAAATCAATTTACCCTATCTGAAGATATTCCTGTATTTTGGGATAGTTGGGATATAGAAATTCATCATAAATATAAAACAGAATTATTAAAACCAACAAAATTTAATTTAAAATCATCTGATGAATTACAAATTATATTTGAAGTAGAGTATATATATAAAGGATTAGAAATAAAACAAAATATAATTTTTTATTCAAATAATTCACTAATTGATTTTGAAACTGAAGTAGACTATAACTTAAGGCAAAAATTGTTAAAGACATATTTTGATGTGGACATAAGAGCAGTTGAAGCAACTTACGATATTCAATTTGGAAACATAAAACGTCCAACTACAATAAATAATGATTGGCAAATGGCTCAATTTGAATGTGTAGCTCATAGATATATTGATCTATCAGATAATGGATATGGTGTTGCAATCATAAATGATTGTAAATATGGGCATATAATAAAAAATAATAGAATGGAGCTAACTTTAATAAAAGGTGGAATTTTTCCAGATAGAGAAGCAGATATAGGAAAACATACTTTTAAATATTCTATTTATCCACATAAAGATAATTTTATTACTAGTGATGTAATAGAAATATCAGAAAATTATAATAATTCTCCTATTATAATTGAAGGAGAAAAGAGGTTTAAATTACCGATTGAAATAAAAAATAAAAATATTTCAATTTCATGTATAAAGAAAAGCATCAATGATGAAGGGATTGTAATTAGATTATATGAAAATAGAGGAATAAAAACCAATATAGACTTATCTAAAGTATTTTCAGATAAAAAATTAATACTATGTAATTTGATAGAGGATGAAATAAAGGAACTTTCTAAAGAGGAGAGAAAAGATTTTATATTTAACCCTTATGAGATACATACATTCAAAATTATTTAATGAAAGGATGAAAATGATAATTGATTCACATACACATATAGGGAAATTTTTAAATTTTGATTTAGAAGGTGAAGTATTATTAGAAGGATTAAAGAAATATGGAATATCTTTTGCTTTAGTTTCAAATTTAGAAGGAGGAGAAGTTGATCATCAACAGAAAGAAATCCCAATTTTAGAACAGCATTCACAAATTGAGACAAATAAAAGATTATTAAAAATTGTTAGAAAAAATCAAGATAAATTAGGTGCTTTAATTTGGATTCGACCTAGAAATGAAGAGTGTAATACTGAACTAGAGAAATTAATTGAAGAAAATTTAGATATTATTTATGGAATAAAAGTTCATCCATATCATTCAAAATTTCCATTTAATGATAAGAAAATGTTTGCATATTTTAAATTAGCTGAAAAATATAATTTGCCAGTAGTAACCCATACTGCAGTTGATAAGGATTCGCATCCTAGATTAGTTTACGAAGTAGCAAAGTTGTTTCCAAATGTTAATTTTGTTATGTGCCATATGGGATTAGCAACAGATAATGAAGAGGCAATCAAACTAATTGCTAAATTACCAAATCTTTACGGAGATACAACTTGGGTACCTCTTGATAAAGTAAAAAAAGCTATAAAAATATGTGGAAAAGAAAAAATATTATTTGGAACAGATGCTCCTATAAATGGAATGGATATTTATAAAAATGAGTATTATAAAGACTATTTCAATAAAAAGACAAATTTATCAAAAGAGGTATTAGAAAATTTATTATATAAAAATGCGTTAAAATTATTTAATATAAAAATTGATTAATTTTAATATTTGAAGTATAATATCTAAGAGATGAAAATATAGGAGTTTATTAAGTACGATGGATAATATATTAGAAAAATTGGTAGATTTGGGATTGTCTAAAATAGAAGCAATGGTTTATGTAACTTTATTAAAAAATGGAAAAAATAGTGGTTATAAAATAGCAAAAGAGTTAAATCTTTATAGATCAACAGTTTATCAAGCTATAGATTCTTTATATCAAAAAGGTTATATATATTTGATTGAAACTCAAAATAAAGAGTATGAAGCTAAGGATCCTAATATATTTTTGAAAGAGCTTCAAACTAAATTAGAAGGTAATATTACTTCATTAAAAGAAGAGTTGAATTCAATAAGACCTCACTTAAAAAAGGATTATTTTATCAATATAACAGGTATTGAAAATATTTTGTTAAAGGTAAGATCTATGATTGATAGTTCTAAAAAAGAGATATATTTGAATACAGATTTTGATATAAAACTTATTCAAGACAATTTATATGAAGCCGTAAGAAGAGGAGTTAGAGTTATTATATTTTCTTTTGGTAAACTTCATGATATAGATGAGTCTTTAATAGAAATATATATTAGAGATGAAAGTAAGAAGGAAGAAATAAATTCTCAAAGAATTATGCTTACAGTAGATTTGGAAGAGACATTAGTTGCTAGTCAAAGCAATTCTGAAGTAACTGCAATTTTTACTAATAATTCAACATTTAATTTAATTGTATCGGAACATATTCATAGTGATATTTATATTTCAAAGATAAAAAAGATAGATTCTTCATATTTTAAAGAAAATATAGGAATTAATTCTTTACATGAAAAATTGACTTTTTTAGAAAAAAAATTAAAATAGCTCAGGACTCAGTCCTGAGCTATTTGATTATAAACTAATATTCTCTTCTGTTTCAGCATCAAATATGTGGGCTCTTTTTACATTGAAATAAAACTCTCCAACCTCTCCATACTTGATATTCTCACTTTTTCTTGTTTCTATTCTTGAAGTAAGTTCCACTCCATCTATATTGAAATAGATATACTCCTCATTTCCCATATGTTCTACTATACTTACATTTCCTTTTATAAAGTTTATTTTTTCTCCCTCTGGGTGAGTTATTTTATTTCCTATATTTTCTGGTCTTATACCCATTGTAACTTTCTTACCAATATAAGATTTTACTTTTTTACCCATATCCTCAGGAAGTACTACATATTTTCCTTCACCGAACATAAAGATTATTCCCTCTTCATTCTCTTCAATAAATCCATCTATAAAGTTCATAGCTGGAGATCCAATAAATCCTGCAACAAATTTGTTAGCTGGTTTATTATATAGGTTTAAAGGTGTATCAACTTGCATAATCTTTCCAAAGTTAAGTACACAGATTCTATCTCCCATTGTCATAG